>VBCQ01000024.1 GCA_005882155.1 Betaproteobacteria bacterium | reverse complement strand
TTGAGCTGCGGTTGCGCGAACAGGTCGATGACCGAGCCGGCCGCGCCGGTCTTCGGATCGACGGCGCCGAACACGACGCGCTTCAAGCGTGCATGCATCAGCGCCATCGCGCACATCGCGCAAGGCTCGAGCGTCACGTAGAGCTCGCATTCGGGCAGCCGGTAGTTGGCGAGCAAATTCGCGGCATGACGCAGCGCGACGATCTCGGCGTGCGCGGTCGGATCGTTCTCGGTGATCGGCCGGTTGTAGCCGGTGGCGATCACCTGGCCGGCGCGCATGATCACCGCGCCGACCGGCACCTCGCCGACCAGCCGTGCGTTTTGCGCCTGGTCGAGCGCAATCCGCATCGCGAATTCGTCGGCCGCGCTCATCGCCTCAAGGCTGCTCTTTGGCCGAGCGGTCGGCGCCTTGCTGCAGCGCGCGGTTGGTCGCGTCCTTGAACTGCTGCTGGATGTTTTGCGATTGCTGCGGCACCGTCAGGCCCGAGGTGTCGGCCGGCGTCGCGCCGGGCATGCCGCCGGGGATCGCGATCGTCGCGCCGTCGCGGTTGCCGATCTGCGCATCGCTGGCCGCGGTGCTCAGGCGCGAGATCGAGCTGCCGCTGAGCGCGTGCAGCTGTGTCTTCGCCACCGAGCCGACGATGGCCAGCGCGATCAGCAGAGAGATCAATCCGAAGAACATCCTCATGGCTTACTCCCACTCGATCGTCGCAGGCGGTTTGCTCGACACGTCATAGGTCACGCGGTTGATGCCGCGCACCTCGTTGATGATGCGGCCGGACACGCGCTTGAGCAAGCTGTACGGCAGCTCGGCCCAGTCGGCGGTCATGAAGTCGCTGGTCTGCACCGCGCGCAGCGCCACCACGTAGTCGTAGGTGCGGCCGTCACCCATCACGCCGACGCTCTTGACCGGCAGGAACACCGCGAACGCCTGGCTCGTCAGGTCGTACCAGCTCTTGCCGCTGACCTCGTCCTTCGTGTTGCGCAACTCCTCGATGAAGATCGCATCGGCACGGCGCAGCAGCTCGGCGTACTCCTTCTTCACGACGCCGAGGATTCGCACGCCGAGTCCGGGACCGGGAAACGGGTGGCGATAGACCATGTCGTGCGGCAGGCCGAGCGCCACGCCGAGCTCGCGCACCTCGTCCTTGAACAGCTCGCGCAGCGGCTCGAGCAGCTTGAGTCCGAGCGTCTCGGGCAGCCCGCCGACGTTGTGGTGGCTCTTGATCGTCGTCGCCTTCTTCGTCTTCGCGCCGCCGCTTTCGATCACGTCGGGATAGATCGTCCCTTGCGCGAGCCACTTGGCTTGCTTGAGTTTCTTCGCCTCGGCCTGGAACACCTCGACAAACTCGCGGCCGATGATCTTGCGCTTGACCTCGGGGTCGGACACCCCGGCGAGGTGACCGAGGAACTGGTCGACGGCGTCGACATGAATCACCTTCGCATGCAGTCGCCCGGCGAACATCTCCATCACCATGCGGCCTTCGTCGAGGCGCAGCAGGCCGTGGTCGACGAAGACGCAAGTCAGCTGGTCGCCGATGGCGCGGTGGATCAGCGCCGCGGCGACGCTCGAGTCGACGCCGCCCGAGAGGCCGAGGATCACCTCTTCGCTGCCGACCTGCTCGCGGATTCGCGCGACCGCTTCGTCGATGTAGTTGCCCATCACCCAGTCGGGTCGCGCGTTGCAGATGCCGAGCACGAAGCGATTGAGCAGCGCGCGGCCCTGCACCGTGTGCGTGACCTCGGGGTGGAACTGCACGCCGTAGTAGCCGCGCGACTCGTCGGCCATGCCGGCGATCGGGCAGTTCGGTGTCGACGCCATCAGCTTGAAGCCGCTCGGCAGCTGGGTCACCTTGTCGCCATGGCTCATCCAGACCTTCAGCATGCCGTGGCCTTCGGTGGTGCTGAAGTCTTCGATGCCGGCGAGCAGCTTGGTGTGGCCGTGCGCGCGCACCTCGGCGTAGCCGAACTCGCGGTGCGTGCTCGCCTCGACCTGGCCGCCCTGCTGCACCGCCATCGTGAACATGCCGTAGCAGATGCCGAGCACGGGCACGCCCAGATCCCACACCGCCTGCGGCGCGCGCAAGTCGTGCTCTTCATAGGTGCTGGCGTGGCTGCCCGACAAGATGACGCCCTTCGGCGCGAACTCGCGGATGAACGCATCGCTCACGTCGTTGGGATGGATCTCGCAGTAGACGTGCGCCTCGCGGATGCGCCGCGCGATGAGCTGCGTGACCTGGGAGCCGAAGTCGAGGATCAGGATCTTGTCGTGCATGGAAGACACTCAGACAGAAGAAGTACCGGCCGTCGATTGCGACGCGAGCCGGGCGCGGCGGGCGCCGCGGAAATGAACCCAGGCCAACACCAGGGCAGCGAGCTGAAGCGCGGAGCACAGATAGAACGGCGCGCCGATGCGCCAGTCGCCTTGCGGCAGGTGCGACACCGCGGCGAGCAGCGGCGCGCCGAGCACCGGTGCGACGACCGCCATCAAGCTGTTGACCGAGCTCACCGCGCCCATCGTCTGGCCTTGCGTGCTGGCGTCGGCCGCGCCGGAGATGATGCTCTGGATCGCCGCGGCCACGGTGAAGCCGAGCATGTTGCACGCGATCACCACGTACATCATCCAGCCTTGCGTCGCGGCGCCGTACAGCAGGTAAGCGAGCGTCGACGAGACGAGGCCGAGCACGGCGAGTCGCTGCGCGCTGAAGCGCTTGAGCAGGCGCCCGAGCAGCAGCCCTTGCACGATCACCGAGACGATGCCCACCGTGGCGAGCGACCAGCCGTTTTCCATCGGGCCCCAGCCGAACTTGAAGGTCGTGTACAGCACCCAGGTCGTGTAGAGGATGAACTGCGCGAGGCCGCTGCAAGCGATCACCGCGACGAGGCGGCCGACGCCTTTCAGCTCGGTCAGCGCGAGCAGCGAGCTGACCGGGTTCGCCGCTTTCCAATTGAATGGCCGACGCCGCTCGACAGGCAGCGACTCGGGCAGCACGAAATAGCCATAGGCCAGATTCACCAGCGCCAGACCGCCGGCGACAAAAAACGGCCATTGCAGATTGAAGTGGCCGAGCAAGCCGCCCATCACCGGCCCGAGGATGAAGCCAACGCCGAACATCGCGCCGAGCATGCCGAAGCGCCTGGCGCGATCCTCAGGCGGCGTGATGTCGGCAACGTACGCGTTCGCCACGGCGATGTTCGATTGCATCGCGCCGCTGAACAGCCGCACGGTGATCAGCATCCACAAGGCGGTGGCCATCGCCGTGACGAAAAAGCTCAGCGCGAGCCCGCAAAACCCGACCAGCAGCACCGGCCGGCGGCCGAAGCGGTCCGACAAGCCCCCGATGATCGGCGAGCCGAAAAAGTTGGCAATGCCGAAGGCGAACGTTACGACGCCGTACCAGAACGCCTGGTCGGCCTGCGAGCCGGTGAAGGTCCCCACCAACGGAGGCAGCACCGGGATGATCAGGCCGATCGCGACCATGTCGATCAGCACGGTCAGCATGATGAAGCGCATCGCGGCCGTGCGTTCGGCGGGTGCTGCAGCGGGTAGGTTTAGAGAGTCCATCGACGCTCGGTGTTCGCCGGCTGATAAGCCGGCTCGTCTTTCATGCTGGAGCTCCCTCTCGGAGGGGGCTCGGGGGAAGCGCTGTGTGGCACCGAGTGAGGCGGCTCACGACCGCCTCATTCCATGCGGTAGTTCGGCGCTTCCTTCGTGATCTGCACGTCGTGCACATGGCTCTCGCGGATGCCGGCGGAGGTGATCTCGACGAACTCGGCCTTCGCGTGCATCTCGGCGATGGTGGCGCAGCCGCAGTAGCCCATCGCGGCGCGCAGTCCGCCGGCCATCTGGAACACGATCGAGACCATCGAGCCCTTGTACGGCACGCGGCCTTCGATCCCCTCGGGCACCAGCTTGTCGGCGTTCGGATTGGCGCCGGTGTTGTCCTGGAAGTAGCGGTCGGCGCTGCCCTGCTGCATCGCGCCGATCGATCCCATGCCGCGATAGCTCTTGTAGCTGCGGCCCTGGAACAGCACGATTTCGCCCGGCGCCTCTTCGGTGCCGGCGAACATGCCGCCCATCATCACGGTGCAGGCACCGGCGGCGATCGCTTTGGCGATGTCGCCCGAGTAGCGGATGCCGCCGTCGGCGATCAACGGCACGCCGCTGCCGGCAAGCGCCTTGGCGACGCTTTCGATCGCGGTGATCTGCGGGACGCCGACCCCGGCGACGATGCGCGTCGTGCAGATCGAGCCGGGTCCGATGCCGACCTTGACGCCGTCGGCACCGGCCTCGACGAGCGCGAGCGCCGCAGCGCCGGTCGCGATGTTTCCGCCGATCACGTCGACGCCCGGGTAGTTCTGCTTGACCCAGCGAACGCGGTCGATCACGCCGGCGCTGTGGCCGTGCGCGGTGTCGATCACGAGCGCATCGACGCCGGCTCGGGTCAGCAGCTCGACGCGTTCCTCGGTGCCTTCGCCGACGCCGACCGCGGCGCCGACGCGAAGCTTGCCATGCGCATCGCGCGCCGCATTCGGAAAGCTCGTTTGCTTGGTGATGTCCTTCACCGTCATCAGGCCGCGCAGTTCGAACGCGCTGTTGACGACCAGCACGCGCTCGAGCTTGTGGCGGTGCATCAGCGCCTTGCCCTCCTCGAGCGTCGCGCCTTCGTTGACGGTGACGAGGCGCTCGCGCGGCGTCATGATCTCGCGCACCGGCGCATCGAGGCGGGTTTCGAAACGCAGGTCGCGGTTGGTGACGATGCCGACGACCTTCTTGCCGTCGAGCACCGGGAAGCCTGAGACGCCGTGCAGCTTCGACAGCTCCATGACTTGGCGCACCGGCGTGTTCGGCGCGACGGTGATCGGGTCGCGCAGCACGCCCGACTCGTAGCGCTTCACCCGCGCGACTTCGGCCGCTTGCTGCTGCGGCGTCAGGTTCTTGTGGACGATGCCCATGCCGCCTTCCTGAGCGATGGCGATCGCGAGGCGCGCTTCAGTCACCGTGTCCATCGCAGCCGACACGAGCGGAAGATTCAGGCGGATGTTGCGGGAGAGGGAGGTCGAGAGAGACGTGTCGCGAGGCAACACCTGGGAGAACGCCGGCACCAACAAGACATCGTCGAAGGTGAGCGCTTTGCCAAGAAGGCGCATAGAAAAGCTCCAGACGCAAAAGCGAATTATACGGATGCGAACCAGTGCACGCTTTGTGACCCACTCGCGCTTGTGCCACCAACGTGCCCCGCTACACTGGGCGCCTCGTTGTTGTTGCCGAGAGCCGCCATGCCCCGATTGAGCGTCGTCGTGTTGTCCGTGTTGCTGGGTGCCAGCTTGTCGCTGCCGGCGGCTGCGCAATGGAAGTGGCGCGACAAGTCGGGCCAGACGCAGTACAGCGATCTGCCGCCGCCGCCCGGTGTGGCCGACAAGGACATCCTGCAAAGGCCGAACAGCGGTCGCCGCGCCGCGCCGATCGCTGCAGCCCCTGCATCGGCCGCTTCAGCGGTCGCGCTCGCGGCACCGAAGGTCGAGCCCGAGCTCGAAGCCAAGCGCCGCAAGGCCGAGCAAGAGCAGGTCGCGAAGAAGAAGGCCGAAGAGGAAAAGATCACCGCCGCCCGAGCTGACAACTGCGTGCACGCCAAGAGCTATCTGAAAACGCTCGAAGACGGCGGCCGCATCGCGCACACCAACGCAAAGGGCGAGCGCGAGATCCTCGACGACCAGGCGCGCGCAGCCGAGATGAAGCGCACTCGCGACGTCGTCGCGAGCGACTGCAAGTAGTCAGCCCTTTTTCTTGGCGGCCTTCACCCGCTCGAGGTGGCCGCGGTAGCGCTGCCTTCGCGCTTCTTTCGGATCGACGAGCAAAGGCCGGTAGACCTCGACGCGGTCGCCGTCGCGCAGCAGATCGCCGGCGACACGCAGCTTGCCCCACACACCGATCTTGCTCGACGACAAGTCGATGCCGGGATGGCGCTCGAGCACGCCGCTTTCGCGCAGCGCTTGCATCACCGTCGCGCCGCTCGGCAACTTCAGATCGACGACGTCGACCTGGCCTGCGGCCGGGCTGTAGGCCACGACCACTCGCAGCTTCGGCTCGCCATCAGCGCGGTCCATACACCTGCTCGGCGCGTTTGACGAATGAGTCGACGAAGGTGTTGGCGATCCGATCGAACACCGGGCTCACCACCGCTTCGAGCGCACCGTTCGCGAAACCGTAGCGCATGTCGAATTCGATCTTGCACGCCTGCTGCTGCCCGAGCGGAATAAAGAGCCACGTGCCGTCGAGCTTCGAGAACGGGCCGTCGAGCAGGCCGATGACGACCGAGCGGTCGGTCTGATGCTCGTTGCGCGTGGTGAACGCGTGGCGCACGCCAGCGTACGAGAGATGCAGTCGCGCCGTCATGCCGCCGTCGTGCTGCTCGAGCACTTCGGCACGCTCGCACCAGGGCAGGAACTTCGGATAGTCCGCCACCGCAGTCACCAGCGCGTACATCTCATGCGGCGAGTACCAGAGCAGGACGGACTTCTTGACGTGCTTCATACAATGACTCGATTGTATTGAGCGCATCGCGCGCGACGACCATGCCCATCGCAGAGAACCGCCGCGCGCGGTTCGACTATCACATCGAAGAGCGCTTCGAAGCCGGCATGGTGCTGCAGGGCTGGGAGATCAAGGCCGTTCGCGCCGGCCAGGTCCAGCTCACCGACGGCTACGTCGTGATCCGCGACGGCGAGCTGTACCTGATCGGCTGCCGGATCAATGCGCTGCGCAGCGCATCGACCCACGTCACGCCCGAAGCCGATCGCACTAAAAAGCTAATGATGCACAAGGAAGAGATCCGCCGCTTGATCGGCAAGGTCGAGCAGAAAGGCTTCACCCTCGTGCCGCTCGATTTGCACTACAAGGGCGGCCGCGTGAAGGCCGAGATTGCGCTCGCCAAAGGTAAGGCGCAGCACGACAAGCGGGATACCGAGAAGAAGAAAGACTGGGAACGCGAAAAGGGCCGACTGATGAGACACAAAGTCTCATCAGGTCCGAAGGACTGAGCGGCGCGGCCGCGACGGCTCTTTCGCGCGCAGCGCACAAGGGTCGCCTGATGCGGCACAAGGTCAGCGCGAAGAGCTGAGCTTTGCGAGCGCCTGTTCGCAATCGGCGATCAAGTCGTCGACCGCTTCGAGACCCATCGAGAAACGCACCAGCGCGCCGCGCCACGCCGGCTTGCTGCGAATTGCCGCCAGGTCGTAAGGCACGACGAGGCTCACCGGTCCGGCCCACGAGTAGCCGATCTTGAAGACCTTCAACGCATCGACGAACGCGTCGACCTGCTCGGCGCTGTAGCGCTCGTCGAACACCACCGAGAAGAGCCCAGCGGCCGAGCCGCTCAGCTCGCTCCACTGCGCATGTCCCGGCGACGCGGCGAGCGCCGGATGCAGTACCTGCACCACCTCGCGCCGTTGCGCCCACCATTGCGCGAGCGTTCGCCCGACACGGTCTTGCGCGGCATAGCGCACGGCAAGCGTCGGCAACGAGCGCAGCACCAGCTCGGCGTCGTTGGCCGCGACGCCGAAGCCGATGTGCATGTGGGTCAGCTTGAGCCGCGCATACAAGGCCTCGTCGCGCGTCGTCACCGATCCCATCAGCACGTCGCCGCCGCCCGAGGCGTACTTGGTGAGGGCCTGCATCGAGATATCGACTCCCAGCTCGAAGGGGTTGAACGCGATCCCCGCGCCCCAGGTGTTGTCGAGCGCGGTCAGTACGTCGCGCGATTGCGCGAGCTGTACGAGCGCCGCCAGGTCTGGGAACTCCATCGTCACCGAGCCGGGCGCTTCGAGCCACACGAGCTTGGTCGCCGGGCTCATCGCTGACGCGAGCGACTGCGGATCCATCGCGTCGTAGAAGCGGTGGCTGATACCCCAGCGCTTGAGCTCGTTGCGCGCCAGCTCCTTGCTCGGGCCGTAGGCGTTGTCCGGAATCAGCAGCTCGTCGCCCGACTTCAGCAGCGCCATATCGACGAGCGCGATCGCTGCCAGCCCGCTCGGCAACAGCAGCGTGTGCAGCCCGCCCTCGAGCGTCGCGATGCGCTGCTCGAGGGTGAAGGTGGTGGGCGTGCCGTGCAGCCCGTAGGTGTAGCCGCTCTTGTCTCTCCAATTGCGCGCGCGCATCGTCGCGGTGTTGGGAAAGATCACCGTCGAGGCCTTGTGCACGCCGGGTTGCGGTGCGGAAAAGCCCGCCGGCGGCGCATAGGGATGGTGGATCAGCGACGTGGTCTTGGATGGCATCGAACGAGTGTAGACCGGCGTAAGGAACGGCGCCGCTGCCCGACTGAAGCTGCACGCCCTGCCCCACCCACGAGGAGACACGTCATGTTCACCGGCCAAACCGCATTGATCACCGGCTCGACTTCGGGCATTGGACTCGGCATCGCGCGCAAGCTCGCCGCCGGCGGCGCCAACATCGTGCTTAACGGCTTCGGCGACCCGGCACAGATCGCAACGCTGCGCGCGCAGATTGCCGAAAGCTGCGGCGTCGACGTTCGCTACGACGGCGCCGATATGACGCAGCCGCATGCGATCGAGCAGATGATGGCGCGCGCGCTCGATCGCTTCGGCCGCATCGACCTGCTCGTCAACAACGCCGGCATCCAGCATGTGGCGCCGGTCGACGAGTTTCCGCTCGACAAATGGAACGCGATCCTCGCGATCAACCTGTCGGCGGCGTTCCACACAGTGCGGCTTGCGCTGCCCGCGATGAAGAAGCAAGGCTTCGGGCGCATCGTCAACATCGCGTCGGCGCATGCGCTGGTGGCGAGCCCCTACAAGTCGGCGTACGTCGCGGCCAAGCATGGCATTGCCGGCTTCACGAAGTCGGTGGCGCTCGAGGTCGCCGAGCTCGGCATCACCGTCAACGCGCTGTGCCCGGGCTATGTGCTGACGCCGCTCGTCGAGCAGCAGATTCCCGACACCGCGAAGGCACGCGGCATCAGCGAAGAGCAGGTCGTTCGCGACGTGCTGCTGGCGGCGCAGCCGACGAAGAAATTCGTCACCGTCGAGCAGGTCGCCGCCTTCACTGCGTTCTTGTGCTCGGCCGACGCCGCATCGATCACGGGCGCGGTGTTGCCGATCGAAGGCGGATGGACCGCGCATTGAAGCATTGAAGAAAGCCAACGCCATGAACGCCAACACCCATCGCCGCGCTGTCAAGCAAGCCCGACCCGCGACGAGCGCGGCGCGTGCGAGTCTGCCCGGGCAAGTCGTCCTCGTTCTGCAAGGCGGCGGCGCGCTCGGTGCGTACCAGGTCGGCGTCTACCAAGCCTTGCACGAGGCCGGCATCGAGCCCGACTGGGTCATCGGCACGTCGATCGGCGCGATCAATGCGGCGCTGATCGCCGGCAACAAGGCCGAGGATCGCCTGGCCCGACTGCACGCGTTCTGGGACCACATGGAGCAGCAGATTCCTGCCGGCCCATTCGCCTGGTTCGGCATCGGCGCGATGCTCTCCAACATGAACACGATGACGCGCGGCATCCCGGCTTTCTTCACCCCGAACCTCGCGGCGCTGCGCGGCGCACATGCGAGCGTGGGCGTCGAGTCGGCGGCTTACTACAGCACCGCACCGTTGCGCGACACGCTGAACTCGCTGGTCGACTTCGCCCACATCGGCGAGTGCGGGACGCGCTTGACGGTGGGCGCCGTCAACGCGCGCAGCGGCGCGATGCGTTACTTCGACAGCCGCGAAGCGCCGCTGTGCGTCGACCATGTGATGGCGTCCGGCGCGTTGCCGCCGGCGTTCCCGGCAGTGCGAATCGACGGCGAGCCGTATTGGGACGGCGGCATCTACTCGAACACGCCGATCGAAGCCGTGCTCGAGGACCATCCGCGGCGCGACTCGGTGATCTTCGCTGTCAACGTCTGGCACCAGACGGGCGACGAGCCCGAGTCGATCTGGCAGGTGATGGGCCGACAAAAGGACATCCAGTTCGCGAGCCGCGCCGACAGCCACATCGCGAAGCAGAAGCAGATTCACCACCTGCGCCATGTGATCCGCGAGCTGACACAGCAGATCCCCGCGAGCAAGCGCGCCGATGCGCAAGTGAAGGAGCTGTCGTCATGGGGCTGCGGCACGACGATGCACGTCGCGCATCTGGTCGCGCCGCGCCTCGACGGCGAGGATCACACGAAAGACATCGACTTCAGCACCGCCGGCGTGCGCGCGCGCTGGCAAGCGGGCTATCGCGACACGCTGCAAATGATCGAGCGCTCACCATGGCAAGCGCCGGTCGACCCGATGGAAGGCGTGATCGTGCATACCTTGGAGTCGCGTTGATTCTCCGCACTCAAAAAATTCCGTTCGGGCTGAGGTATCGAAGCCTGCGCGCCGGCTTGGGCCGAGCCCTTCGATAACTCAGGCCCTTCGACAGGCTCAGGGCGAACGGCATTCACCGTATTGAGCCTAAATCGGCATCGCGACCAGGTCGTGCCCCTGCGTGCCGATGATTCGTGCACGCGTGAACTCGCCGACCTTCAGCGTCTTCGACGCTTTCTCCGGCGGCAGCAGCTTCA
Organism: Betaproteobacteria bacterium; assembly: GCA_005882155.1. Taxonomy (GTDB): domain Bacteria; phylum Pseudomonadota; class Gammaproteobacteria; order Burkholderiales; family Burkholderiaceae_C; genus Albitalea. The sequence continues at coordinate 9,463 of VBCQ01000024.1, read as the reverse complement.
CGCTGCCGTCGATCTCCGGCGCGTCGGCGTACGAGCGGCCGACGCCGCCCTTGCGGCCGAGTGCGGGGGCCGAGTCGACGAGCACCTGCATCGTCGCGCCGACTCGTTCGCGCAGCTTGGCGGTCGACATCTCCTCGGCCACTGCCATGAAGCGGGCGCGCCGCTCTTCACGCAACTCGGCCGGCAACATGCCGGGCAGCTCGTTGGCCGTCGCGCCGGGCACCGCTGAATAAGCAAAGCAGCCGGCGCGATCGATTCGCGCCTCGCGCATGAACGCCAGCAGATGCTCGAACTCGTCTTCGGTCTCGCCGGGAAACCCCGCGATGAAGGTGCTGCGAACGACGATCTCGGGGCAGATCTCGCGCCAGCGCTGCAGGCGATCGAGATTCTTCTCGCCGCTCGCCGGCCGCTTCATGCGCTTCAACACGGCCGGATGCGAATGCTGGAACGGCACGTCGAGGTACGGCAGCACCAGCCCCTGCGCCATCAGCGGCAGGATCTCGTCGACATGCGGATACGGGTAGACGTAGTGCAGCCGCACCCAGGCGCCGAATTGCGCGGCCAGTTCACCGAGCTGCTGGCACAGCTCGAGCATCCGCGTCTTCACCGGCTTGCCGTCCCAGAAGCCGGTGCGGTACTTCAGGTCGACGCCGTACGCGCTGGTGTCCTGGCTGATGACGAGCAACTCCTTGACGCCGGCTTCGAACAGACTTTGCGCCTCGCAGAGCACATCGCCGATCGGCCGCGACACGAGGTCGCCGCGCATGCTCGGGATGATGCAGAACGAGCAGCGGTGGTTGCAGCCTTCGCTGATCTTCAGGTACGCGTAGTGCTTGGGCGTGAGCTTGACGCCTTGCTTCGGCACGAGGTCGATGAACGGGTCGTGCGGCTTCGGGCTGTGCAGGTGCACCGCGTCCATCACCTCGTGCGTCGCATGCGGGCCGGTGACGGCAAGCACGCTCGGGTGCATCTGCCGCACGAGGTTGCCGCCGCCCTCGCCTGCCTTCGCGCCCAGACAACCGGTGACGATGACCTTGCCGTTCTCAGCGAGCGCCTCGCCGATCGTGTCCAAGCTTTCCTTGACCGCGTCGTCGATGAAGCCGCAGGTGTTGACGATCACCAGGTCGGCGCCGGCGAAGCTCTTCGAGGTGTCGTAGCCCTCGGCGCGCAATTGGGTGAGGATGAGCTCGGAATCGGTCAGCGCCTTCGGGCAACCGAGCGAGACGAAGCCGATCTTCGGCGCGGCGCTGCCCGCGGCCAGTGTGTCTTGTGTCATGCCGGGATTTTCGCCGATCCCGGCGTCGCGGGTCCCACCGAATCAGTGATCTATTCCGGCTCGATGCCGGCGGCCTTGATGATTCGCCCCCACTTCTGCGCTTCGTCGTGCTGGAACTTCGAGAGGCCTTCGGGCGTCGTCGTGAAGGCTTCGGAGCCCGTCGATTCGAAGAAGGCCGTGGCCGCGGCGCCGCGCGCGCCGGCAACGAGCAGGTCGTGCAGGCGCTGCACCACCGGTGCCGGCGTGCCGGCGGGCACGTAGGCGGCGAACCAGTAGCTCATCTCGTAGCCCTTCACGCCGGCCTCGTCGATCGTCGGCACGTCGGGCAACAGGGCCGATCGCTTCAGCGTCGACACGCCGAGCGCACGCAGCTTGCCGCCCTTGATCTGCGGCAGGCCGGTGGCGGTGTCGGTGATCATCAGGTCGATCTGGCCACCCAGCAGATCGGTGACTGCCTGCGGGTTGCTCTTGTAGGGCACATGCAGGATGTCGGTGTGCGACATCTGCTTGAACAGCTCGCCCGCGACGCGGCTCGACGAGCTGCCGCTACCGAAGCTCAGCTTGCCGGGATCCTTGCGCGCCTTCGCGAGCAGATCGGCAACGCTCTTGTACGGCGAGTTCACGTGCACCACCAGCACTTGGCCGCCCTTGCCAAGCGCAGTGAGCGGCGCGAAGTCTTTCACCGGGTCGTACGACAGTTTCTTGAACAGATGCTCGTTCGCGGCGTGCGTGGTGTTGGTACTGATCAGTACCGTGTAGCCGTCGGGCGCGGCCTTCGCCGCCGCTTGGGCTGCGAGCATGCCGCTCGCGCCGGCCTTGTTGTCGACGATCACCGGTTGCTTGGTGTCGGCGCTGACCGATTGACCCAGCGCGCGCGCCAGCTGGTCGGTGGCGCTGCCGGCAGCAAACGGCACGATGAAAGTGATCGGCTTCTCGGGATACTTCTGGGCGAACGCGGGCGCGGCCAGTGAGAGTGCGGCAGCGTAAACGAGCCAGGTGCGGCGGTGCAGGGTCATCGTGTCTCCGTTCAGTTTGGGATCGAGATCGTCGGGCCGGCCAGGCACGGCAGCAGCTCGACCGGAACATGCAGCGGCAAGTCGAGCAACAGGAACGACAACGCCTTGCCGTGGCTGTCGAGGTTCAGCGCCTCGTTGACGCCGCCGTCGAGCACTTCGTCGAGCACGAAGTTCATCGCCTGCAGCTTCGGCAGCAGATAGCGCGTGACGCGGCTCGGCCGGCGGTGCGCGAACTCGCGCGCCACCGCGGCTTCGGTGACCTGCTGCACCAGCAGCTCGTACAGCGCCGGATGCCAGGCGATGACACTGATGTTGCTGCGGTCGCCCTTGTCGCCGGTGCGGCTGTGGGCGGCGCGGTACAGCGGTACGGTGATCGTGTCGGTCATGGCTCGCCCTCCATTCAGTCGAGGATTTCGAAGCGCGACGGCACATCGTCGCGCGGCACGCTGCACGACACCGTGCCGAGTCGCGGCGTCAGGCGCGTTCGCACGCCGCCCCCACCCGCCGGCCCGCAGGTATAGAGCGCGGTGACTTCGCGCGCGAGTCGCTCGGCGGTCGAGCGCTCGGCGTGGCTCATCGCGACGCGCAATCGCACATCGTGCGCGTCGCCTGCGGGCGTGTCGGCGAAGCGCCGCCCGGTGTCGTCATCGAAGATGCTGGCGACGCCGATCAGGTCGGCCCGCACGAGCCCGAGTCCGTCGAGTCGCCGGCGAACGATGTCGGCGGCGAGTCGAGCCCGCGCTTCGGCGCGCGGACCGGCGTAGGAGATCTCGCCCTCGGCCAGCCATCCGCCTTCGAAGCAGACGTTGACCTTCAACTGCTCGGGTCGCACATGACCGCGAACGCCGCTCAGCGTCGCCTCGTCGACGCCGCTCTCGCGAACTTCGGCTTCGCTGATGTCGGCGACGACATCGGGCGTCAGGTACGCGGCCGGGTCGTGCAACTCGTACAGCAGTTGCTCCTTGACCGTGCGCGCGTTGACGCAGCCGCCGCTGTGATCCGACTTGCCGATCACGCAGTCACCGTTCGCGTCGATGGCCGCGATCGGATAGCCGACACGATGCAGATCGGCCACGTCCTTGTACCCCGGATCGGCGAAGTAGCCGCCGCAGACTTGCGCGCCGCATTCGAGCAGATGGCCGGCCATGGTCGCGCGCGCGATGCGGTCCCAGTCGTCGAGCTGCCAGCCGAAGTGCGCGAGCGCCGGCCCCACGGTCAACGACGGGTCGGCGACGCGGCCGGTGATGACGATCTCGGCGCCGGCGCGCAGCGCGTCGGCGATCGCTTCGGCACCGAGGTAGGCGTTCGCGCTGACGATGCGCAAGGCCTGCATGCGGTCGCCCAGCGCGCTCGCGAGCAGGCCTGCGTGCGCGGCGTCGCTGAGGTCGTCGCCCTCGACCACGGCAATGCGCGGCACACGCAAGCCGAGCTCGTGCGCCAACGCGCGAATTCGCAAAGCCGCGCCACGCGGATTCGCCGCACCGAGGTTGCTGACAATGCGGATACCGGCCTTCAAACACGGTTCGAGCACCGGTGCAATCAGCTCGTCGAGCAACGGCTCGTAGCCGCGTTGTGGATCGTTGCGGCGCTCGAGCTGGGCCAACGCGAGCGTGCGCTCAGCCAAAGTCTCGAAGATCAGCACGGCCGGCCCGCGCTCGCGCAACAGCGTCTCGACGACCGCGGCGGCCGCATCGGTGCGGTCGCCGGAAAAGCCCGCCGCGCAGCCGACCCGCAAGACCTCTTCGTTCATTCGACGAACTGTAGGCACTCTGCTGTATTCTGTGAATTCGAAATATCAGATCGATTGATTCGCTATGCAAATCGATGCATCGACCCGGCAGCTACGCGCCTTTCTCGTCCTCGCCGAGCTGCGCAGCTTCACCCGTGCCGCTGCGCGATGCCATTTGTCGCAGCCGGCGTTCAGCGCGCTGATCCGCTCGCTCGAGGAATCGGTGGGCGCGCGGCTGTTCGATCGCGACACGCGCAACGTCGAGCTGACCGTCGAGGGCCGGCTGTTCACGGCATCGGCCCATCGACTCGTGCGCGACTTCGATGAGGCGCTGGTCGATGTGCGCGACCATGCGGCGCGGCGTCGCGGCCGGGTCGCGATGGCGCTGCTGCCGTCACTCGCCGCGGGCTGGTTGCCGCCGGTGCTGGTTGGGTTTCGTGGCGCATTTCCCGGTATCGAGGTCGAGGTGGCCGACGTGCTGTCGGAGCCCTGCCTCGATCGCGTGCGCGGCGGCAGTGCCGACTTCGCGCTCGCCGCCGCGCATGCCGATACACCCGAGCTGCGTGCCGAGCTGTTCTGCGCCGACCGCTTTCACCTCGTCTGTCGGCGCGACCACGCGCTCGCGAAGTCGCGCGAGCTGCGCCTCAAAGACCTTGCCGCTGAGCCTTTCGTGCAGATGGCGCGCAGCACCAGCGTGCGCCAGTCGCTCGACGCCGCGATGCACCCATTGAAGATGACGAGCGTGCTCGAGGTCGAGCAGCTCGCGACCGTGATGGGCATGGTGCGCCATGGGCTCGGCATCAGCGTCGTGCCCGAGCTCACGTTGTTCCAGTTCCGAAGCGACGACATCGTCACGCGGCCGCTGCGCGGGCCCGGCCTCGTGCGCAAGATCTACCTGATCCGCCGCCGCGATCGCAAGCTGTCGACCGCGGCCCAGGCCTTCTACGAATGGATGATGGCGCGGCGGCCGGTGCAGGCGCGCATCGGACGCAAGCTCAGCGCTTAGGCGGCACGAACCCCGGCATCCCCGGGAACAGCGTCTCGGCCTGCTTGGCCATCTGTTCCTGCATATGAATGAACATCGCCTTCGACTGCTCGAGGTAGTTGCCCATCAGCCCTTGCACCGCCGGTGCCTGGCCGTTGAGGAACTGCGTCCACAGCTCGGGCGACATCACCTTCGGGTCGTACAGGCCCTTGGCCTGCTCGGCGAGCTTGCTCTGGATGTCGGTGAAGGTCTGCAGGTTCTTCTCGAGGTACGAGCCCATCATCCCCTGCATCGCGTGACCGTAGAAGCGGATGATCTGCGCGAGCATCTGGGTGGAGAACATCGGCACGCCGCCGGTCTCTTCCTCGAGAATGATTTGCAGCAGGATGCTGCGGGTGAGGTCGTCGGATGTCTTGGCGTCGCGAACGACGAAGTCCTGGCCGGTGAGCACCATCTTCTTCACATCGGCCAGCGTGATGTAGCTGCTGGTTTCGGTGTCGTAAAGGCGGCGATTGGGATATTTCTTGAGGATGCGCGGGCCGCTTTTTTCTTCGGCGCTGGCGTCCGCGTTCGCCTTCGGTGGCGGCGCGCGGCGAGTCTGAACCATTGAGGGCACTCCTGTGAGCCTGTTGTGCAGGTGCACAAAGATTCTAGGAGGCCAAGAAATATGGCTTCGGAGGGGTTTACCCGGTCGGGCTGTGCGCACCACGTGCGATGACGAAGCGACGCTGCAGCAGCATCGCGGCCGCAATCGCCACGCACATCGTTGCAAACGCGAGCCAGGCGTAGGGTCGCAGCAGCGGCATGCCGATCAAGATGAGGCCGTCATTGCTGCCGGGAATCAGCAGGCTGCCCCAGGCCATCAGCACGCCGCCGCCGAAGCAGCGCAGCATGCCGCTGATGCCCAATGCGAGCCGCATCGCCGTGCCACGCGCGAGCTGCGCGAGCACGTCGGTGTAGGCCCAAACGCCAACCAGCAACAGGATGACGACGAAGTTGACGCCGATCACCGCGGTCGCGGCATGCGGTGCCCAGACGCGCGATGCGAGGCCGCGTGCAACGCTGCTGGTCGCGCGACCATCGGTCCATGCCGACTTCAACGCCGGCAGTACGCGCCACGCAGCGAACGCGACGAACAGCGCTGCGACGATGCCGGCCGCCTGCAATACCGGCGAAGTCTCGGCGAGCTTCTGCGCCACTGGCGCCGGAAACACTGAGCCGACGCTCAAGCAGCCGACATAGAAACCGAGCGGTGTCGCCGCGTAGCTCCACTCGCCGGAACCGAAGCGCGCGATCGCGCCGAACACGCAGGCCTGCTCGACCCACGCGCCGATGCCGAGCAACGCGCCGCCGACGAAAATCCAGACGCTGACCGGATAGGCCGCCGGCATCGCGGGCAAGACATGCAGCATGCTCGCCAGCGCGAGCCCACCGGCGGACTGCGGCGACGGTGCAGGTCCCGCCACGCTGAATCGCGAATCCCATCACGCCGGCGCACAGTGCCGACACTGCGACCGCGACGCTGAACAGCATCAGATCCATCGTGCTCTCCTCTTGCTCAGACCCTTGGTCGACGGCATCGGCAGCGACTTACATTCGCGTCACGCGCAACAGCAACGAACCATCAACTAAGATGACATCCACCGTTCTGGCAGTTTTCGGCCTGGTCTATCTGGGCATGATTCTCGGCGGGCTGCCGTTCCTGCAGCTCGACCGCACCGGCATCGCGCTGCTCGGCGCGATCGCCGTCATCGGCAGCGAAGCGCTCAGCGTCGACGAGGCGGCGCAAGCGATCCACCTGCCCACGCTGATCCTGCTGTTCGCGTTCATGGTGGTGTCGGCGCAGATGCGGCTCGGCGGCTTCTTCGCCTGGGTCACGCGCAAGCTCGCTGCCTTGCCGATCGAGCCGCCGCTGCTGCTCGGCGCCTTGATCGTCGCGGTCGCCGGACTGTCGGCGGTGTTCAGCAACGACGTCGTTTGTCTCGCGGTGGCGCCGGTGCTGATCGACGCCTGCGAGCAGCGCCGACTCGATTCGGTGCCGTATCTGTTGGCGCTGGCCTGCGCTGCCAACATCGGGTCGGCGGCCACACTCATCGGCAATCCGCAAAACATGCTGATCGGCCAAACGCTGGCGCTGTCGTTCGCCGGCTACGCGGCGGAAGCGGCGACGCCGGTGCTCATCGGCCTGGTCGTGACGTGGGGCTTGATCGCCGCTCACACGCGCGGGCGCTGGCGTGCGGCCGGCCAAGCCGTGCACGCGGTCGAGCGCCGCGACGACAGCGAGACGCTCGACCGCTGGCAGACCGCGAAGGGACTCGCAGTGGCGCTCCTGATCCTGCTGTCGTTTCTGTTCACGTCGTGGCCACGCGACGTGGTCGCATTGACCGGCGCGGGCGTGCTGCTGATGAGCCGCAATCTGCACTCGAGCAAGATGCTCGGCCTCGTCGACTGGGAGCTGCTGATCCTCTTCATGGGACTCTTCGTCGTCAACGGCGCGCTGCAAAAGACCGGGCTGCCCGCTGAAGCCGTGGCCGCGCTCGCCTCTGCCGGGCTGCCGCTCGCGCAACCGGGGCCGCTGTTCGGTGCGACCTTCGTGCTGTCGAACATCGTCTCGAATGTTCCCGCGGTGATGCTGTTGCTGCCGGTTGCGCAGCACGCGCTGGCCGGACCTTTGCTCGCTCTGGTGAGCACCTTCGCCGGCAACCTGTTCATCGTCGGCAGCATCGCCAACATCATCGTCGTCGATGCGGCTGCACGCCGCGGCGTGCGGATCGACTGGCGCCGCCACGCCCGCATCGGCGTGCCGGTCACGCTCGCGACGTTGGCCGTCACGGCGGCCTACCTGTGGTTGCGCGTGCAAGCGGTCAACTAGAAAACAAAAAGCCCGACACGAATGTCATCGTGTCGGGGCTTGCGTGACTTCGGCTTAGCGCAGTTCCACCCACACCGGCGCATGGTCGCTCGGCCGTTCTCGGCCGCGGTGATCGGTGTCGACTTCGGCTCGCATCAATCGACCGGCGACGGCGGGATTGAGCAACAGAAAATCCATGCGGAAGCCTGCGTTGCGACGGAAGGCGGCCTCGTTGACCCAGAAGGTGTAGACGCGATCGTTCGGGTGCAGGTGTCTCGTGGCGTCGATCCAGCCTTGGGCGAGCAGCCGTTGGTAAGCGGCTCTGGTTTCCGGCTGGAGGACCGCGTCAAAGCGCCACGCCCATGCGTTGTAGATATCGGCATTGGTGGGTACCACGTTGAAGTCGCCGGCGAGCACGACATCGTCGCCCGACTCCATCAGCGTCTGCGTATGTCGGACAAGCCGTTCGAACCATGCCAGCTTGTAGTCGAACTTCGGACCCGGCTGCGGGTTGCCGTTGGGCAGGTACACGGATGCGACTCTGAGCCCCTTCGTCCGCGCCTCGAGAAAGCGCGCTTGCGGGTCGCTCTCGTCTGGCGGAAGACCGCGACGAATTTCCACCGGCGCTTCGCCCCGCGCGAGGATCGCAACACCATGGTGCTTCGGTTGGCCGTGCCAAATCGCGCCGTATCCGATCGCTTCAAATGCGCTCACGGGAAACGAGGCGTCGCCTGTCTTGATCTCCTGCAAGCACGCGATGTCGGGCCGCGTTTCCTCGAGCCACTCCACGATCCGAGTCAGGCGGCCGTTGACGCCATTGACATTGAAGCTTGCGATCTTCATCGCTCGAAGTTTCGACGGTCTGTGATTGAAAAAGTTGCCGATACCCCGATTCCCACGTATCGATTTACGCGGACATCACTGGCGCTTGACGCATCTCGATCGATCGCCATGCGATGGCACGGCCCTTGCCTCGCCTCGGTTCAAGTCCAAGATCTGGAGGCTGTCGCCGACGCGTTGGCTGTGATGACGCTCCTTCCCCAATCGGTCCTTCGTCGGTCGCGGTGGCTACTACTCCTGTTTGCGGTGGTCGCCGTGGCAGCGCGCGCTGCGCAAACGCCGACGGATAGCGACTGGCCGATGCCCGCTCGCGATTACGCGAGCACGCGTTATGCGCCATTGCCCGAGATCACACGCGCGAATGTCGGCAGTCTCAAGCTCGCGTTCACGTTTTCGACCGGCGTCCTGCGCGGCCATGAGGCGGCACCGATCGTTGCTGCGGGCTTGATGTACATCGTCACGCCGTATCCGAACATCGTCTACGCGCTCGACCTCGCACGTCCGGGCGCACCGCTCAAGTGGAAGTTCGAACCGAAGCCCGAGTCGTTCGCGCAAGGCGTTGCCCTGTTCGATGTCGTCAACCGCGGCGTGGTCTACGCGGACGGCAAGGTCTTCTTCAACACGCTCGACAACCAGACGATCGCACTCGCCGCCGACAGCGGCAAGGAGCTGTGGCGCTATCGCGCAGGCAATGTCCGCGCGGGCGAGACACGCACCATGGCGCCGCTCGTCGTCAAAGGCCGGGTGCTGGTCGGCAACAGCGGTG
>VBCQ01000171.1 GCA_005882155.1 Betaproteobacteria bacterium | reverse complement strand
CGAAGCTGCGATAGACGGATGCGAAGCGGACGTAGGCGACCTTGTCGATACGCTTGAGCTCGCGCATCACGAGTTCTCCGAGCCGCGCCGAGGGCACTTCTTTTGCGCCGCTGTTGAGAAGCTTGTCCTGGATGCGCTCCATCGCTGCATCGATTTGCTCGACGCTAACCGGCCGCTTGCGCAACGCGAGCGTCATCGACGCGCGAATCTTGTTCACGTCGAACTCGGCTCGCGTGCCGTCTTTCTTGACGACCGACGGCAACGCGATCTCGGCGCGCTCGTATGTGGTGAAGCGCTTGTCGCAACTTTGGCAGCGGCGCCGACGGCGCACGACGTCACCTTCGTCGGACTCGCGCGTCTCGACGACCTGGGTATCTTCGTTGCTGCAAAAAGGACAACGCATAGAGCCGAGAAGGGGTCGCTCAGCGACCCCGCCCTCCTGTTAGCGATAGACAGGGAAGTCGCGTGTCAGCGCCGCGACCTTGGCCCGCACCGCAGCAATATTCGCCTCATCGTGCGGGTTGTCGAGCACGTCGGCGATCAGATTGGCAGTCGCACGCGTCTGCTCTTCCTTAAAGCCGCGCGTCGTCAACGCCGGCGTTCCGAGACGAATGCCGCTCGTCACCATCGGCTTTTGCGGGTCGTTGGGAATGCCGTTCTTGTTGCAGGTCATGTGGGCCTGCTGCAGCAGCGCTTCGGCTTCCTTGCCGGTGAGCCCCTTGGGTCGCAGATCGACCAGCATCACGTGGCTCTCGGTGCGACCGCTGACGATGCGCAATCCGCGCGAGGTCAACGTGTCGGCCAGCACCACGGCGTTCTTCGCCACCTGCTGCTGGTACGCCTTGAACTCGGGCGACAACGCCTCCTTGAACGCGACTGCCTTGGCGGCGATCACATGCATCAGCGGGCCGCCTTGAATGCCGGGGAAGATCGCGCTGTTGATGGCCTTTGCGACATGGTCCTTCATCAGAATGAACCCGCCGCGCGGGCCGCGCAGGCTCTTGTGGGTCGTCGACGTGACGACATCGGCGAACGGCACCGGGTTCGGGTAGACGCCGGCGGCGATGAGTCCGGCGTAGTGCGCCATGTCGACCATGAAATGAGCGCCGATCTCTTTGGCCACCTTGGCGAAGCGCTCGAAGTCGATGCGCAGGCTGTAGGCGGAGGGGCCGGCGATGATGAGCTTGGGCTTGTGCTCGTGCGCGAGGCGCTCCATCTGCGCGTAGTCGATGGCTTCGTCGGCATCGAGCCCGTAGCTCACGACCTTGAACCACTTGCCGCTCATGTTGAGCGGCATGCCGTGCGTCAAATGGCCGCCTTCAGCGAGACTCATGCCCATGATCGTGTCGCCCGGCTGTAGCAACCCGAAGAACACGCCCTGGTTCGCTTGCGAACCCGAGTTGGGCTGCACGTTGGCGTGCTCGGCACCGAACAGCTGCTTGATGCGGTCGATGGCGAGTTGCTCGACCATGTCGACGAACTCACAGCCGCCGTAATAGCGCTTGCCCGGGTAGCCCTCCGCGTACTTGTTGGTGAGCTGGGTGCCTTGCGCCGCCATCACGGCGGGCGACGCATAGTTTTCCGACGCGATCAGTTCGATGTGCTCTTCCTGGCGCTGGTTTTCGCGCTGGATGACAGACCAGATCTCGGGGTCCACGTGGGCGATGGTGGATTGGGTGCGGTCAAACATGGTTGGCAGTCCTCGCAAGCGGAAGACCCGCGACTGCAAGCGTGCTGCGCACGCGGCCGGCGGGCTGCCCAGGCGAACGGCTGAAGCGGTGCACGACGTGCTCGCACCGACCGCGCTTCCCGGTGGTTCACCACCTCAGGCGTCGAGTCGGACATCAAGTCCGTAACTCGGGCCCCATCGCCAGTTGCGCGGACCCGAAGTTTACCTTGCGCCGGCCTCGAAGCCGCGCGCGTCGACGTCAGGCCGGTCGCTTGAGGAACAGAGCCAGTTGCTCGGCGGCAGGCTTCTCTTCTGCCTTGGCGGGGACCGGCGTCTCGACGTTCGTCTTGATCCGCGGAAGCAGCACCGGCGCCGGGCGGGCCACGTTGATCGCGATGATCTTGCCGCTGGCCACCATGCGCAGGTTGGCTTGCTCGGCGAGCACCTTGCTCGCATAGCCGCCGTCATCCGGCAGATTGCTGGCGCCGACGTAGTAGCGAAGCCCCTCTTCGACGCTGCCAGCGCGGCCGATGCATTCCTTGAGAACCTGGGCGCCGACGCGTAGGTTGGTTACCGGGTCGAAGGCGGCGAAGTTGCCGCCGAAGGCTTCGTATTTGTCGTCGTGAATATGGGTCATCACTTGCATCAGGCCCTGGGCGCCGACGGCACTCTGCGCGAACGGATTGAAGCTCGACTCGACCGCCATGATCGCGAGAATCAAGGTCGGGTCGAGGCCGACGCGATCGCCGACCATCCAGGCTTCCTTGACCAGTCGGCTGATCGGCTCGGGGGCGACACGGTAGCGGCGCGAAATCCAGCGTGCCACGTTGGCCTGCTGGCGGGTCAAATCCTTCGGGTCGGCGGCGGTGGCACGGGCGACCGCGCCAGGCTCGCTCAGCTCCGCGGCCAGCAGATCGGCCGGATCGGTGCGTGCGTCCTGACGCGCCTGCAGCCAGTCGAGGGCTTGCGTCTCGACGCTTTGCCGCAAGTCGGCCCGTCCGCCGACAAAGAGTGCCGTGGCAACGGCCAGCAAGCCGAGCAGGGCCAAGGTGTTGTGGCTGACTTCGAGCAGGCCCTGGCCTACGTCGCGGGCGAATACCCCGGCCGATCCCATCGAGGCAGCGCCAATCCGGCGCGCCTGCTCCAACAAGTTACGTAGCGCTGTCACGTTCTTTCCCTCTCTTCTCTGCTCCACTGCCCGCCCCGAGCGGCGTCGAGCCTTCGGGGGAAACGAGGTGGCAGCGATAATCGGCCGGGATCAAGGCACACAAAAGATCCCGAGTGGCACCTTTCGGTTCGGACCACCGGCAGCGTCACGCCCTCTCCATCCCAACGATGCGGGGCGCGGGTTATCCCTGATCTGTGTCTGGGATGGCCGCATTCTAGGAAGCCATTTCATAACCGGTCAAGAGTTTGAAAAGCCGTTCTAATTACTTTCGTATATGAAATACCGCGACCTGCGAGAGTTTTTGGACGGCTTGGATCGCATTGGCGAGCTTCAGCGGATTGAAAAGCCAATATCGACGCGGCTTGAAATGACAGCGCTCAGTAACCGGGTGCTCAGATCAGGTGGTCCGGCTTTGTTGTTCGAGCAGCCCGTTGGTTACAAAATTTCCGTCTTGACGAACCTGTTCGGCACGCCTAGCCGGGTCGCGATGGCAATGGGGGCGGACGAGGTGAATGAGCTGCGCGAGATGGGGCAGATGCTCGCCAGCTTGAAGGAGCCCGAGCCACCGAGAGGCCTGAAGGACTCAGGTCGCTTGTTACAAATGGTCAAGGCTTTGTGGGACATGAAGCCGCGGACGGTTCGGTCGGGTCCCTGCCAAGAACAAGTGCGGGAGGGGCGGGAAGTCGATCTTGGGCTCCTCCCGATTCAAACTTGCTGGCCCGGGGATGTTGGACCGTTGATCACGTGGGGGCTGGTTGTCACGCGCGGCCCGCAAAACGTGCCGAATGCAAAATTGCGACAAAACCTCGGCATCTACCGACAACAGCCGATAAGCCGGCACCAAGTCATCATGCGATGGCTGGCACATCGCGGCGGCGCGCTGGACTTCCGGGACTTCTCGTTGGCCAATCCCGGTCAGCCATTCCCGATTGCTGTGGCACTGGGTGCCGATCCGGCAACGATTCTCGGTGCCGTCACGCCGGTGCCGGATACCCTGTCCGAATACCAGTTCGCCGGCTTGCTTCGCGGTAGCCGCACCGAAGTTGTCGATTCGTCGGTCGGCGAAGACGGAATGATGCTGCAGGTACCGGCAACAGCCGAGATCGTCCTGGAAGGGCACATCCCGGTCGCGACGGCCGGCTATACCGGAGTCAGCGAGCACGGCGTTCCGCTGAAGGAGTCAGGCGGCTACCTGTATGCATTGGAGGGTCCGTTCGGCGACCACACGGGGTACTACAACGAGTGCGACTGGTTCCCGGTGTTCGAGGTCAGCCGCATGACGTCGCGCACCGACCCGATCTATCACTCTACCTACACCGGCAAGCCACCCGATGAACCGTCGGTGCTTGGCGTCGCATTGAACGAAGTGTTCGTGCCGATCCTGCAAAAGCAGTTTCCGGAAATCGTCGACTTCTATCTGCCGCCCGAGGGCTGCAGCTACCGGATGGCGATCGTCAGTATCAAGAAGAGCTACCCCGGCCATGCCAAGCGGCTGATGTTCGGGCTGTGGAGTTTTCTGCGCCAGTTCATGTATACCAAGTTCATCGTCGTGACGGACGCCGACGTCGACATCCGCAACTGGCAGGACGTCATCTGGGCCGTCACGACACGGATGGACCCGGTTCGCGATACCACTCTTGTGGATCAGACGCCGATTGACTATCTCGACTTCGCGTCGCCGGTCAGCGGGCTCGGCGGAAAGATGGGCCTCGACGCGACGAGCAAGTGGCCAGGCGAGACATCGCGCGAGTGGGGCCGTCCGATCGTCATGGATGCCGCGGTAGAGCTCGGCGCGGGAGTCGCCTAACGTTGAATGGCCTGCTTGCAGGCATTCGCAATGGCGCAGTCTCTGCGCGCCAGGAGCCCTGGAGCCATTCCCTCCATAGCCCCAACTGGTGGCGTCAGCCACCCAACCCCTCCCCACCGTCAAGGCAGGGAGGGGTTTGTATTTTGGGGCGCCAATGAAAAGGGCCTGACTCGTGTCAGGCCCTTCGCATGTCAGTGGTGGAGAGGAGGAGGATCGAACTCCCGACCTCCGCATTGCGAACGCGGCGCTCTCCCAGCTGAGCTACCCCCCCACTGCAACGGCAAGTTTAGCAAATGACGCTACCGATTTCGCCTCGACCGGGTAGCGCATTGCCGCGGTCCCGGTTAGAAAGCGGGCTGTTGCCTTTGTTCCGATTTCGGAGGAGCCCTCATGGCCCGGTTCGACCCCGCATGGCTGGATGCCCAGTACAGCGCTCGCGCGCGCATCCCCGAGCATCCGCAGATCTTCGAGCGCTGGGAGAAGGCGTCGGCGCTTGCGCGCGAAGGTCTGTCGCGTCGACTCGACGTTGCGTACGGCGACGGGCCCAACGAGACGCTCGACATCTTCCCGACGACCCGCGCCGACGCGCCGGTCCTCGTTTTCATCCACGGCGGCTGGTGGCGAACGCTCGACAAGCGCGATCTGTCCTTCGTCGCGCCGTCGTTCGTTCACGCCGGTGCGATGGTCGTCCTGCCGAATTACGCGCTGTGCCCGGCTGTCGGCATCGACACCATCGCCTTGCAGATGGTGCAGGCGCTGGCGTGGATCTATCGAAACGCTGAGCTCTACGGTGGGGACCCGAAACGCATCGTCGTCGCGGGCCATTCGGCGGGCGGTCATCTGGCCGCGATGTTGCTCAGCTGCGACTGGAAGGCAGTCGGACGCGATCTGCCGGCACAGCTGGTGACGTCGGCGCTGTCGATCTCCGGCGTTTTCGAGCTCGAGCCGCTGCGCCACGCGCCGTTCCTGAAAGACGATCTGCAGCTGACGCCGGCCGCTGTTCGCAAGCTCAGCCCGGCCGGCTTTGCGCCGCCCAAGGGTCGGCTGTACGCCGCGGTCGGCGCCGACGAAAGCGAAGAATTCTTGCGCCAGAACGCGCTCATTCAGCAGGCGTGGGGGCGCAAGACGGTGCCGGTCGCCGAGACGATCGCCGGTGAACATCACCTGAGCATCCTGCGCCAATTCGTCGACCCGCAGACGCGGCTGCACAACATGGCCAGGGAGCTGTTGCAACTGCCAGGCGCGTGAACACTCGTCCACTATCGTCAGTTTCGCCCTCATTGCGCGCTTCAATATCCTGCATTGAAGCTTTGTATTGGCATCGCGTTCGCCGCTGCGTTAGGGTTCGAGGGTGCCGTCTGCTTCGCAGGCGGACGAGACCTTCCCTCAAACGTTAGGAGAGCGACATGGGCTTGAAAGGATCGAAGACCGAACAGAACCTGAAGGACGCCTTTGCGGGCGAATCCCAGGCCAATCGCCGGTACCTGTATTTCGCAGCCAAGGCTGACGTGGAAGGCCAGAACGACGTGGCAGCGCTGTTCCGCTCCACCGCGGAAGGCGAGACCGGCCACGCGCATGGCCACCTCGAATTTCTCGAAGCAGTGGGCGACCCGGCGACCGGCTTGCCGATCGGCTCGAGCCGCCAGAACCTCACCGCCGCGGTGGCCGGCGAGACGCACGAGTACACCGACATGTACCCGGGCATGGCCAAGCAGGCGCGCGTGGAAGGCTTCGACGAGATCGCTGATTGGTTCGAGACGCTCGCCAAAGCCGAGCGCTCGCACGCCAACCGCTACACCAAAGCGCTCGAAGCGCTGGTGGACTGAGCTCGACTGACGCGCCGACGAACGAGGGGCTTCGCGCCCCTTGTTCGTTGAGGGATCCTGCGTTCCGCACCGAGACACAACAATGACCCAACGCGAAGGCAACCTCGACGCGCCGACCCGGCACCCCATCGACTGGAAAGGCGCCGCGTACTACGACCAGGCGGCGTGCGAGACCGAGATGGCGCGCATCTTCGACATCTGCCATGGTTGCCGTCGCTGTGTGAGCCTGTGCCATTCGTTCCCGACGCTGTTCGATCTCGTCGATGCGACGAAGGAAGGCGAGGTGCACGAAGTCGCGAAGCCCGACTTCTGGAAGGTCGTCGACCAGTGCTACTTGTGCGACCTGTGCTACATGACGAAGTGCCCGTATGTTCCGCCGCACCCCTGGAACGTCGACTTCCCGCACACGATGCTTCGCGCGAAGGCGATCAAGTTCAAGAACGGCGGGGTTGGTGCGGGCGAACGGTTTTTAGCGTCGACCGACAAGCATGGCAAGTTCGCCGGCATCCCCGTCGTCGTCCAAGTGGTGAACGCGCTCAACAAGACCAAGCCGATGCGCCGGGCGCTCGACAGGACGCTCGGCGTTCATCCGGACGCATGGCTGCCCGACTTGGCGACGAGCCGCTTCCGCTGGAGCGCGAAGAAGACCGGCTCGGCGACTGAAGTGCGCGACGGGCAACGAACGCCCGGTAAGGTGGCGATTTTTTCGACTTGCTACATCAACTACAACGAGCCGGGCATCGGCCATGACTTGATCAAGCTGCTCGAGCACAACGAGATTCCGTACACACTGGTCGAGAAGGAAAAATGCTGCGGCATGCCCAAGCTCGAGCTCGGCGACCTCGACTCGGTGGCGCGTCACAAAGAAGCCAACATGCCGGTGCTCGCGAAGTACGCGAAGGACGGCTTCGCGATCCTGAGCGCCGTGCCGAGCTGCACGCTGATGTTCAAGCAAGAGCTGCCGCTGATGTTCCCCGACGACGCGGACACCCAGCTCGTCAAGGAAGCGATGTACGACCCGTTCGAGTATTTCGTCGCGCGCAACCGCGACGGTTTGCTGAAGACCGATTTCAAGCACGACCTCGGCAAGGTCAGCTACCACATCCCATGTCACGGCCGGGTGCAGAACATCGGCAAGAAGACCGAGGAGATGCTCAAGCTGATCGGCAAGACGGTGACGTTGCAGCTCAACACCGTCGAGCGCTGCTCGGGTCACGCCGGCACCTATGGCGTGAAGACGCCGACCCATCCGATCGCGCTGAAGATCGGCCGGCCGGTGTTCAAGGCGATGGCGAAGGACGAGCCCGACGTCATCAGCTCCGATTGCCCGCTCGCCGGCCACCACATCGCGCAGGGCATGCAAGTCAACGGTCTGCCTGCCGTGCCGCTGCAGCATCCGCTGAGCCTCGTGTGCAAAGCCTACGGAATTTGATGAGGACTGATTTGGAGAATTGCATGAGCACGACCATCACTCCCGACAGCCTGCTGACGCTCGAGGCGTATTCGAAGATCCGCAAGACCGGCAAGCCCGAAGCGATCGCGCATCGCCGGCTGCGCACCGTTCGTTTGGGCGAGCACATCAGCGTGCAGTTCGAAGACGAACAGACGATTCGCCGGCAGATTCAGGAGATGCTCTACATCGAGAAGATCTTCGACGAAGAGGGCATCCAGAGCGAGATCGATGTCTATGCGCCGCTGCTGCCCGACGGAGCGAACTGGAAGGCGACGATGCTGATCGAATACCCCGACGTGCACGAACGCAAGCGCGAGCTGGCGCGGCTGATCGGCGTCGAGGACCGCATGTTCGTCGAGGTCGAAGGGCATGCGCGCATCTACGCCATCGCCGATGAAGACCTCGAGCGCGAGAACGACGAGAAGACCTCGTCGGTGCACTTCCTGCGCTTCGAGTTTCCAAGCGCTGCGCGCGACGCAGTGCGCGCCGGCGCGAGCGTGAAGCTCGGCTGCGATCACACGAACTACCCGGCGCACACGGTGATCGCACCCGAGACGCTCGCCAGCCTGGCCGGCGATTTGCGCTGAGCGCGTCGGCGGCGGATCAGACGGCGGGCAGTGCCACCGTCGCTGTGCGCCGTCGCAATGTCCACCAGCCTTCGGCGCTGTAGATCCCGAGCGCTGTCCAGATCATCGCGAAGCCCGCGAGCCGCGATGCGTCGAACGGTTCGCGGTACAGCCACACGCCGAGCAGCAACTGGATCGTCGGCGCGATGTACTGCAGCAGCCCCAATGTGGCCATCGTGATCCGCCTTGCGCCGGCCGCGAACAGCAGCAGCGGCACGGCGGTGAGCGGGCCGGCGAGCACCAGCCAGGCGATCAGCGACAGGTCGCCGCTAGCCAGCGCGCTCGTGCCTTGCAGCGTCCACCAAGCGAGCAACGGCAACGCGATCGGTGCGAGCAACAGTGTTTCGAGGGCCAGCCCTTCGAGCGCACCGAGCGAGGCCGTCTTGCGCATCAGGCCGTAGAGACCGAAGCTGACCGCGAGCACCAATGCGATCCACGGCAGTTGTCCCACCCGCCAAGTCAGCCACACCACGCCGGCCGCGGCCAAGGCCACAGCGGCCCATTGAACACGGCGCAAGCGCTCGTGCAGCACGGCATACCCGAGCAGCACGCTGACCAAGGGATTGATGAAGTACCCGAGACTCGCGTCGATGACGCGGTGATGGTTGACGGCCCACACGTACATCAGCCAGTTGCCCGACAACAGCAGCGCGCTGAGCGCGAACAGCGCGAGTTGACGCGGTCGACCCAGCACGTCGCGCAACCAGCTCCAGCGCCGCAGTGCGGTGAGCAGCAGAAGTAGAACCAGCAGCGCCCAGACCGAGCGGTGCAGCACGATTTCGAGCGCCGGTACCGCGGCGACTTGCCTGAAGTACAGCGGGAACAGTCCCCACAGCACGTAGGCGAGGAACGCGTAGGCCAATCCGGGATTCATTCGCTGCGATTCTCGGTTGTGCGCTGATCTCGTGCTGACGCATGGGCTTTGCTTGCCTCGCTTGGCGCGCGCGGTGCATCATGACCGCGTGCCGCATGTCGTATTCACATCGCAGCTGCGCCGCTTCACCGCCACGCCCGAGGTCGATAGCGGCGCAGCCAACTTGCGCGCTGCGCTCGAAGACGCGTTCGCGATCAATCCACGTCTGCGCGGCTATGTGCTCGACGACCAGAATCACTTGCGACCCAACGTCGTCGTATTTATCGATGGAAGGCGCAGCACCGACCGCACAGCGCTCGCCGATCCACTCGCACCCGACAGCCGCGTTCACGTGCTGCAGGCTTTGAGCGGCGGCTGAATCATCGAAAGGAGAGACACCATGAATGACCGCGCCTGGATCGCCACCCGCAAGGGCTTGTTCGAGCTGCGCCGCGGCGCGCAAGGCTGGGCCACGGCCCATGTGAGCTTTCTCGGCGAGCCGGTGTCGATGGTTCTGCCGCCGCGCTCCGATGGACGCATGCTCGCAGCACTGAACCTCGGGCATTTCGGCGTCAAGGTCCATGCGTCGGACGATGCCGGCGCCACTTGGCAAGACGTCGCGACGCCCGCGTATCCGCCGCAGCCCGAGGGCGCCACCGGCCCGGCATGGAAACTTGTTCAGATATGGTCAATGGAGGCCGCGCACGGCACCGTGTGGGCGGGCACCTTGCCGGGAGGCTTGTTCCGCTCCGGCGACTTCGGCCGCTCGTGGCAACTCGTCGAATCGCTGTGGTCACGGCCCGAGCGCCTGGAGTGGTTCGGCG
>VBCQ01000175.1 GCA_005882155.1 Betaproteobacteria bacterium | reverse complement strand
GCGAGCGCGCACAAGGCAGCGCTTGCCGCCGGCGCGATCGGGTCGAAGATGCCGAGCAGCGCGTCGCTGTGGCGCTGGTTCGGCGCGCGGCCGTTCGTGTCGCCGGCGATCAGCTCGGCGTAGTTGAAATCATCTCCGGTGTACATCCGCACGCCGTCGGGCAGGCGGCGCCGCATCGCGATCTCGCGCTCCCGGTCGAGCAGCGAAATCTTGATGCCGTCGACCTTGCCGGCATGCGCCTCGATGACGCCGAGCGCGGTGTTCATCGCCGCATCCACATCGTCGCTGCCCCAATAGCCGCGCAGCGCGGGGTCGAACATGTCGCCGAGCCAATGCAG
>VBCQ01000174.1 GCA_005882155.1 Betaproteobacteria bacterium | reverse complement strand
CCGCGCTGCGCGGTATCCATTGCTTCGGCGACGCCGAGGCCCATGCCCCACAGATGCTGGCGGTAGGCGATGGTCGCGTCCCAGTCGATCGCGCAGTCGACCCACGGCGAGATGGCGGCTCGCGGGTCGGCCACCACATGCGCGGCCGAGTAAGCGACGCGATTGAAGCGCGGCTGAGTCGGCGCGCGCCACGGCTCGCGTTTGGACAGCGTGTAGGGCGCGAGAGAACCGTCGGCGCAGGGCAGGTGCAGGGTCAGCGTCATGATCAGATCGCTAATGCGGGAACGTCGACCCAGCGCCGCTCGGTCCAGCT
>VBCQ01000173.1 GCA_005882155.1 Betaproteobacteria bacterium | reverse complement strand
ATGGCTCGCCGCTGCCGATGCTCAAGCATGGCGGCCCGGGTCGCGCCGGCGGTGGGGAAGAACTGGGCGGACTGCGCGCGGTCAAGCATTACCTGCAGCGCACGGCAGTGCAGGGCTCGCCGACGATGCTCGCGGCGATCACCGGCGAGCATGTTCGGGGTGCAGCGCTGCGCGAGTCGGACCTGCATCCGTTCCGCAAGCACTTCGAGGATCTGCAGATCGGCGACACGCTGCTGACGCATCGGCGCACCGTCAGCGAGGCCGACATCGTCGCCTTCGGCGGCATCTCGGGCGACTACTTCTACATGCACTTCGACGAGCTGGCGGCGAAGGAAAGCGCGTTCGGCAAGCGCATCGCGCATGGCTACTTCGTGCTGTCGGCGGCGGCCGGGCTCTTCGTCTGGCCGGCGCCCGGACCGGTGCTTGCGAACTACGGGCTCGACACGCTGCGCTTCGTCAAGCCGGTGGGCATCGGCGACACGATCCGCGCGCGCCTCACGTGCAAGCGTAAGACCGATCGGCAGAAGAAGGACGCGAACGGCGTCGGTCAAGGCGTTGTTGCGTGGGATGTCGAGGTGACGAATCAGGACGACGAGCTGGTCGCTTCGTATGACATCCTGACGCTGGTCGCGAAGCGGGGTTGATGCGGAGCAGGTGCCATGTACCTCACCGACCAGCAGACGAAGCAGCTCGCAGAAGTCATGGCCACGCTCGCCGAGCCGTTCGACGAGGCCGACATACGCGCTCGCGTCGGTGCGCAGATGATGTCCTTGCTCGGCGCCCAGTACTACGCGAGCTACGTCTGGGATGCCATCACGCAAGCCTTCGGCGACGCCGTGCAGATCAACATGGATCCGGCCAACCTCGTGCAGTACGAGCGATATTTCCAGTACCACGACCCGATCACGCCGGCGATGCAACTACATCGCCGTGCGGTGCGCGCAACCGACGTGCTGTCGCAGGACCAGCTCGTTCGCACCGAGTTCTTCAACGACTTCCTGGTGCGCGACGGACTGCATTGGGGCGTCAACCTGTATGCGTGGGACGGCGCCGACAACATCGGCGACATGCGTATCTGGCGCGATCGTCGGCGGACGAACTTCAGCAGCGACGACCTGCAGTTGCTCGACCTCGTCGGGCCCGCATTCGTCGCTGCTCTGCGCCGCTGCCGCCAGCGGGGCGCGCCTTCCGTCCACGACAGCACGCTGCTCGCGCTGAGCGAGCGTGAGCGCGATGTCGCTCAGCTCGTGTCGTGCGGACTGAGCGACAAGGAGATCGCGCGCCGTCTCGGCATCTCGTTGTGCACGGTGCGAACCCATGTCAGCCACGCGTTCCGCAAGCTCGGCGTGGACAACAGGATGAAGCTGGTTCAGCGGCTTGGCTTGTAAGAACCTATCCGTAAATAAGACGGCCCTGCGTTGCGACTACAAAGCGATGGATGCAAGGCGCGGGCCGACGTCCAGGCTTTACGCCTGGACTAGGCTCGCAACGCCGCAGACGCGCTTTGTAGTCGCAACCCTTCGGGCCGGCGCCAAATCGGGCGCAGGCGGGTGTTGCAAGCCGCTTGTGGTGCAAAGCACCACGGCGCGTCTTGCGCCTACGCCTGCACCCGATTTGGCACCGGCGCAGGGCCGTCTTATTCACGGATAGGTTCTAAGCCTGTCGCGGCATCGTCATTCACGAGGATGGTGACGATGGCGAGCGGTGTCTATCGTGTGGCGCATCGACCGTCACGGAGACACGCATGGACACCTCGCTCGAGCGCCGCCGCTTCCTGAAGACCTCGTCCGCGCTCGGCGCCGCCGCCGCTTTCGGCCCGTTGCTGATCGCCTGCGGCGGGCACTCCGAGCTGAGCGACGCCGAGATGCGCGAGATGACTGCGGCCGAGGCGGTGGCTGCCATTCGCGACGGAGGGATGTCGGCCGAAGCCTATGCACTGGCGCTGATTGCGCAGGCCGAGCGGCGACAGGACCTTCATGCGTTCATCACGCTCAACAAGACCGGTGCGCTCGACGCTGCGCGGCGGATCGACGCCGCGCACAGTGCCGGCAGCAGCTTGCCGCCGCTGGCCGGTCTCGCGATCGTGGTCAAGGACAACATCAACATGAAAGACCTGCCGACGACGGCAGGCACGCCGGCGCTGCGCAACGCGGTTCCGATGACGACGGCGCCGTCGCTGCAGAAGCTGATCGACGCGGGCGCGATCGTGCTCGGCAAGACGAACATGCACGAGCTCGCATTCGGGATCACGAGCACGAACCTCAGCCCGTTCGCCGGACCGGTGAGGAACCCGTATGACACGACGCGCATTCCCGGAGGCTCGTCGGGCGGCACGGCGGTCGCGATTGCCGCGCGAATGGTCGCGTGTGGTCTCGGCACCGATACCGGTGGCTCGACGCGTGTGCCTGCCGCGTTGACGGGGACCGCGGGGTTGCGTCCCTCGGTCGGCAACGGTGGCGCCGAGCGTCGATACACCGACACCAACGCCGTCGTGCCGATCAGCCATACCCGCGACACTGTCGGTCCAATGGGTCGCACGGTGGCCGACGTGGCGCTGCTCGACTCGGTGATCACCGGCACGCCGATCGCGGCGGCGATTCCACTGCGAGGCCTGCGGCTCGGGACTCCGGCGACGTTCTGGAACGGACTCGACAATTCGCTGTCGGTCGTCATGGACGCAGTGCGTACGAAACTTGTCAACGCAGGCGTCGTGCTCGTCGATGTCGACATCGTCGGGCTCACCGCGCTGAACGACCAGGTGTCGTTCCCGGTCGCGCTTCACGAGCCGAACGCCGACATGCCGGCCTACCTCGCGGCGTCGGGCATCGCCGGTGTGACGCTCGCCGACATCGCGGCGCAGATTGCGAGCCCGGACGTCAAGGGCGCCTACGGCGCGGTGCTGGCCGATGTGTTCGGCGCGCAGTACGCGGCGGCCGTCGGCGTATATCGCCCGGCGCTGCAGGCGCTGTACGCGAGCTACTTCGCCGACAACGCGCTCGACGCCATCTTGTTCCCCACCACCATCCTGCCCGCGGCGACGATCGACGCCGTCAACGGATCGGGAACGGTGTCGATCAACGGCGGCCCGCCGGTCGACACCTTCGGCACGTTCATCCGCAACACCGATCCGGGAAGCAACGCCGGCATCCCGGGCCTGTCGATCCCCGCGGGGTTGACGGCGGCCGGATTGCCGGTCGGCATCGGCGATCGAAGCGCTGCTGGGACGCTTGCCCGCGCCTGCGCTGTGACGGCTCCTCAGACCGCGCCGGCCTTGCGAACCCGCACCGGCCCGCGCTTCGGTGACGTTGTCGAAGCATCGGACAGCTTGCTGACCGTGGCCGCCAGTGCCATCTCCGGCGTCAGCGCCGGTGCTTCGTGCGGCGCCGGCTCATCGCCCTTGATGACCCGCGTGTAGGGCGCGAGGATCTGCACCAGCTGGCCGTAGATCTTCGGGTTGCCGGCCACGACTTCGCGCTGGTACAGGTAGTCAGCTTCACCGGTGAAGTTGCCGATCAGGCCGCCGGCCTCGGTGATCATCAGCGAGCCGGCGGCGATGTCCCAGGGGTTGAGGCCGGTCTCGAAGAAGCCGTCGTAGCAGCCGGCGGCGACGTAGCAGAGGTCGAGCGCCGCGGCGCCGGGACGGCGCAGGCCAGCGCAGTTCTGCATCACCGCTTCGAACATCTGCACGTAGCGCTTGAAGTTGTCGCCCTTGCGGAATGGAAAGCCGGTGCCGACCAATGAATCGGCCATGCGGTTGCGCTTGGAGACGCGCAGGCGCTTGTCGTTGAGAAATGCGCCGCGCCCCTTCGACGCGTAGAACAAGTCGTTGCGCGTCGGGTCGTAGACGACGGCCTGCTGCACTTGGCTCTTCAGAGCGAGTGCGATCGACACGGCATAGACCGGAAAGCCGTGGATGAAGTTGGTCGTGCCGTCGAGCGGGTCGATGATCCAGAGGTAGTCGCTGTCCTTCGCGCCATGCGCGCGGCCCGATTCTTCGGCGAGGATGCCGTGGCCGGGATACGCGGTGAGCAGTACGTCGATGATCGCCTGCTCGGCGGCTTGGTCGACCTCGGTGACGAAGTCGTTCGGCGACTTGGTGTTGACCTTCAACAGGTCGAGGTCCAGCGATGCGCGGTTGATGATGGCCCCTGCTGCGCGTGCCGCCTTGATGGCGATGTTGAGCATGGGATGAAGCGCTTGCGACATGGGGCAACCTTGGGCGGGGAACGTGGACTGGCGGGGGGAAAGAGCGGGGGCAGAAGCGAACGCTCTGCCGATAATCGCAATTTTACCCGGCGCCTCATGCAAGCCTGCGATTCAACGCGTTTCATCCTGCTCAACACGAGCCATCCGGGCAACGTGGGCGCTGCGGCGCGGGCGATGAAGGTGATGGGCTTCACCGACCTGGTGCTGGTCGCGCCGCGCCACGCCGATGTGCTGAGCCATGCCGACGCGATTGCGATGGCGAGCAGCGCGACCGATGTGCTCGCGCATGCGCGCGTCGTCGATACGCTGACCGATGCGCTCGATGGGATCACATTCGCCTGCGCGACTGCGATGACGCCGCGCGACTTCGGCCCGCCGACGCAGGCGCCGCGCGAGCTCTTCGCGAGCCTCAGCCAGCAGGCGCAGCGCGTCGCGCTCGTATTCGGTTCCGAGCGCTTCGGCATGAGCAACGACGATGTGTACCGCTGCCATGCCTGCCTCAGCATCCCGACGCACGCCGACTACGGCTCGCTGAACTTGGCGCAGGCGGTTCAGCTGCTCGCCTACGACTGGCGTCAGTCGCTCGGCGGCTTCAAGGTCCAGCCGCGCACGCTGCCGCCCGCGCGCGCCGACGCGGTCGCGGTGCAAGGCCTGCTCGACCATTGGCAGAAGGCGCTGACGGCGATTGGCTTTCTCGACCCAGCAGCACCGAAGAAACTGATGCCGCGTCTGAACCAACTCTTCAACCGCGCGCAGCTGACGCCCGAAGAGGTGCACATCCTGCGCGGCATTGCGCGGGCGATCGTGAAGGACGAGTGAGCGCCCTTGCTGGCAGCGCGGCTCGGCACCCGCCGCTACACTCGAACGCCCCGGATCCATTGCACGCAACATGTTCCAGCGACTTCGAGAAGACATCGCCTGCATCCTTGAGCGCGACCCCGCGGCGCGCTCGACGTGGGAGGTGTTGACCTGTTATCCGGGCCTGCATGCGCTGGTGCTGCACCGCTGGGCGCACCGCTGCTGGACCCATGGCTGGCACGTCACCGCACGCTTCATCTCGAACCTGGCGCGCTTTCTCACCGGCATCGAGATTCATCCGGGCGCGACGATCGGACACCGTGTCTTCATCGACCACGGCATGGGCGTCGTGGTCGGCGAGACGGCCGAGATCGGCGACGAGTGCACGATCTATCAAGGCGTGACCTTGGGCGGCACCTCGATCGTGAAAGGCGCCAAGCGGCACCCGACCTTGGGTCGCGGCGTGATCGTCGGCGCCAATTCGCAGGTGCTCGGCGGCTTCACCGTCGGTGACGGTGCGCGCGTCGGGTCGAGCGCTGTCGTGCTCAAGGCCGTGCCGCCGGGCGCGACAGCGGTCGGCAACCCGGCGCGCATCCTGCATGCCGAGACCGATGCAGTGCGCGAAGCGACGGCGGCGAAGATGGGCTTCTCGGCCTACGGTGTGACGCAGGGCGACGACCCGGTCGCGCAAGCGATGCGCGGCCTCATCGATCACGCATCAGGTCACGAGCACCAGATCGCGCTGTTGTGGAAAGCGATCGAGAAGCTGTCGGCCGCCAAGCCGGAAGAGCCTTGTGTGCCTAGCGATGCGCAGACGACCGAAGGCTTCGACGCGGAGCATTTGAAGCAGCTAGTGAAGTGATCAGGCGGGCGTCGGGCGTTGCGCTGACTTCGGCCGAAACGCTTTGCACACCGCCGCATCGCATTCGATGTACGGCCCGCCGATCAAGTCGACGCAGTACGGCACCGCGGCGAAGATGCCATGCACCGGCGGCTGCGCGTTCGGCAGGCCTGCTAGTGTCTCGGCGATCGACTTCGGCTGGCCCGGCAGGTTGATGATCAGCGCCTTGCCGCGGATCACCGCGACTTGGCGCGACAGGATCGCGGTCGCAACGAAATTCAGGCTGATCTGCCGCATCTGCTCGCCGAAACCTGGCATCAGCTTGTCGGCCACGGCGAGCGTCGCTTCGGGCGTCACGTCGCGCGGCGCCGGGCCGGTGCCGCCGGTCGTCAGCACGAGGTCGCAATGCGCTGCGTCGATGAGCTCGCGCAGTGCCGCGCTGATCGCGTCTTGCTCGTCGGGGATCAGCCGCGTCTCCCAGCTCATCGGGTTGCACACCGCGCGGCTCAGCCAATCCTTCAGCGCCGGGATGCCCTTGTCTTCGTAGACGCCGCTCGATGCACGGTCGCTGACCGAGACGACACCGATGCGCACGGGTTC
>VBCQ01000023.1 GCA_005882155.1 Betaproteobacteria bacterium | reverse complement strand
GGTCGCGAAACGCGGTGCAGTCGAACTCGCCCTGCGGTGTGACGAGCGGACGGCGGCTCATGCGCTCGATCAATGTTTCGTTGCGGCTGCGGTACTCGATCAGGTCGGCGATCGTGCCGATCTTCAGGCCGTGCTCTTTCGCGAAGACCTCGAGGTCCGGAAGACGGGCCATCGTGCCGTCGTCCTTCATGATTTCGCAGATCACCGCGGCCGGCGTCAAGCCGGCCATCGCGGCCAGGTCGCAACCAGCCTCGGTGTGCCCGGCGCGCATCAGCACGCCGCCGTCTTGCGCCTGCAGCGGGAAGATGTGGCCCGGCTGCACCAGGTCTTTCGCAGTCGCGTCGCGCGCCACGGCGGCCTGTACCGTGCGCGCGCGGTCGGCTGCCGAAATGCCGGTGGTCACGCCGCTCGCCGCTTCGATCGACACGGTGAACGCGGTGCCATGCACCGTGCCATTGCGCGTCGCCATCGGCGGCAAGCGCAGGCGTTCGCAACGCTCGCGCGTCAGCGTCAGGCAGATCAGTCCGCGGCCATGCTTGGCCATGAAGTTGATGTCCGCCGGCGTGACGTGCTCAGCGGCAAGCACGAGGTCGCCCTCGTTCTCGCGATCTTCCTCGTCGACGAGGATGATCATGCGCGCCGCCGCCAGCTCGGCGACCAGCTCGGGAACAGGGGAGAGAGCCATGCACGAATTGTAGGTGCGCGCGCCGCGCCACCACACTGAGTCAGCTTGTCGCGGCCGCGACACTCAGCATGCGCTCGACATAGCGCGCGATCGTGTCGATTTCGAGATTGACGAGGCCGCCCTTGTGCAGCGTGCCGAGCGTGGTGTTGGCGACGGTGTGCGGGATCAGGTTGATGCTGATTTCGCAACCCGCGTCGCTATCGCGCACGCTATTGACCGTGAGGCTCACGCCGTTGACGGTCACTGAGCCCTTGTAGGCGAGAAAGCGCGCGAGCTCTAACGGCGCCAGCACGCGCAGTTCCCACGATTCACCGACCGGCGCGAAGTGGGTGACGCGGCCGATGCCGTCGACGTGGCCGCTGACCAGGTGGCCGCCGAGGCGGTCGTTGGCGCGCAGGGCTTTTTCGAGATTGACCGGGCCGGGCTCGGCAAGCCCAGCGGTGAGGGAGAGGCTCTCGGCGGAGATGTCGATGCTTGTCGCCGGGCTGGACGTCGTCGAGATAGGCGGGAGGGGTTTCGAGGGTGAGGCGTTTGCCGTGCGAACCGCCATCGCCCAACGATTCGATTGCGAAGATGCGGCCGACCCCGCTGATGATGCCGGTGAACATTCAGCGATTGTCTCAGCCGAGGCGCAGCCGCCGATCACGCAGGCGTCAGAAGACCTTGGCGCTGGCAGGCCGCGCGACAATCCGCAGGTCCTCGCCGATCGGCATGACGCTGACGAACCGCAGCGCGAGACTGTCCTCCAGTCGCTCGAGCGGGCCGAAGGCCGCGAGTTCGCGACCGACTCCGAGAAGTTTAGGGGCCATGTAGACGAGGAATTCGTCGACCAAGCCTTCACGCACGAATGAGCCGTTGAGCTTGTGTCCGGCTTCGACGTGCAATTCATTGATGCCGCGCGCCGCCAGGTCGTCGAGCATGGCACGCAGGTCGACTTTGCCATTGTCGCTGGGCTTCAAGGCGACCTCGACGCCGCGTGCCTGCAACGCCTCACGCCACTCGATGGGAGCGTCAGCGGCGTAGATCAGGACGCTGCCCGGTGCGTCGAGGATCCGCGCCGATTGCGGCGTTTGCAGACGCGAGTCGACGATCACACGAAGCGGCTGGCGAGCCGTCTCGACAAGTCTCACATCAAGGCGCGGGTTGTCGTCGAGCACCGTGCCGACGCCGGTCAGGATCGCACCGGCTCGTTTTCGCCACGCATGTCCGTCGACACGCGCGGCTTCTGCGGTGATCCACTGACTGGCACCATTGTTCAGCGCGGTCCGCCCGTCGAGCGACACGGCGGCCTTCATACGCACCCATGGCCGCGCACGGATCATTCGCGAGAAGAAGCCGATGTTGAGTTCGCGCGATGCCTCGCCCCATTCGCCGTCGACCACGTCGACCGCGATGCCGGCAGCACGCAGGCGTGCGATGCCTTGGCCGGCGACCAGGGGGTTCGGGTCTTGCACGGCGATGACCACACGGGCCACACCAGCGTCGATGAAGGCGTCGCAGCACGGCGGCGTGCGGCCGTAGTGCGAACAGGGCTCGAGGGTGACGTAGGCGGTGGCATCTCGGCAGTCATGGCCGGTCTTGCGGGTGGCGCACAGAGCCGCCACTTCAGCGTGGGGCCCACCGGCTTCCTGCGTGTGCCCAAGCGCCAGAATCTTGCCATCCGTCGACGCGATGACGCAGCCGACTCGCGGGTTCGGTTCACTGACGCCAATGGCCTGATGCGCTTCGAGCAGCGCACGCTGCATCAAATTGCGGTCGGGCATTGTCGTGCTATCGCGACGGTCGGATTCGCGCGATCCGCGGCAAACCGCTCACTCCATGGGCAGGTCGGTGGACGTCGTGGCGGGCTCCAGCGTCGTCTTGTTGGCACCCGTGCACGCCGACGTGGCGCATTGAAACGATAGCTCGCCGGTTGGCTGATGATCTGTCGTATTTGTATTGACGTAGTCGGCCGGGTTGGCCAGAGGGGCCGCGGCCACATCTGTCGGACAGTCCTTATTGCCGAGGATCACGACGAAGTTCTGACTGTCAAGCGCTCCGGTGACAGCGCGATACCAAAGCGGATGTTCGCTGTTGGAAATGGCGCTGTTCACGTTGTAGTCGCCCGAGTATCGGCAGACCTTGTAGGTGCTGCTTGTCGTACCGAGCGACCAGGTGGTGCCATCCGCTGACACGGTGTTCGGGATGATCGTCACCTTGCCCCACCAGCGCTTGGCTGTCGCGGTGCTGCTGTCGTGGTCGACCGGAGTCACGATGCAGGCGTAGGCGATGAAGCGTGCGGTGACCGAGTAGCCGCTTTCACTTTGGGCTTCGGGGAAAGTCGTCTCGGCCCCCGTCGAATTGCTGCGCAACGTTTTCTGGCGCTGCGAATAGCAGGTATAGGTCGGATTGCCTGGGCTGCTTGGCGTGAAATTGCTGAAATCAAAACTCATTGGCGTTGTGGACGACAGCGGCAGCGTGGTGCTCGATGCATTCTCGACCGATGATGCAGTGGGGTTGCCGCCGCTCGTCTCGAATCGAACATAGCCGCTCAGAAGGCGCGCGTCGACGTCGGAACAACCCGAGGGGGGGAGCGTGCCGCCTTCGGCAGGCAGTGTTCCGCTGCAACTTTTCACGACGTTGCCAGTCGTGTTATCGAATACATAGAAGCCGCTCGCCGGCGGTGGGGAGAACGCGCTCTGCGTGCCGCCCGACAGCCCGACCGCCGGATACGGAATATTGACGTTGCGGTTTTTCGGCTTGCGGACGTTGACGCCACCTGGCCCCGTCGCCAGCGAGCCGATCGATGATGGATCGAACTTCGAGATAACCGACAGAAGCTGCACGCTCTGAGTTGTGCCGGTGCGATCCGCCCAGCTCACCTGCATGTTGATCCACTTCTCCGTGTCAACAGCGTTGGCGGTCACCGTCCAGACGAGGTTGTACGTGGTGTTCGTGGTCCTCGTCGAGTTGCCGCTCACCACTTCGGTGTAGTCGAACATCGTAGGGTCAGCTTGAACACTTCCATAGGAGCGCAGAGCTTCGATTCGCTGTTGCCCGAGGCGCATCGCTTCGGTGCGCTGCTTGGCGAGATCCGAATTGCGTGACAGCGTGGTCTGAAAGCCGGCAATCGCTAGCATGCCGAAGGAGAGCACCAGCAAGGCGACCAGAGCCTCGACGAGCGTGAATCCACGATCGCCTGATGGAGAGCGGTATGTGAGTTGCATGGCGCAATGCTCCGAAGTCATTCGATGAGCTGATCTTCAATAACTGGTGAGCTTGTCGCGCCAGCTGCCCGGTACCGGAACGAGGATGCCGCTGGGCGGCCCGTTTGCGCCGAACAGATTGCCGTTGTAGACGATGTTCAGCGTCCCGCTTCCCTTGACGAAGTCTCCACGCGATATCAGCGAACCGAAGATGGTCGCAGAGCCGCTTCCAGCATAGTCCCAATTGTCGGTTGCGGTCGCGGTGGCGGCGTACAGGATCCCGTATGCAACGATGTTCGCCTTCAGTTCAAGCTGTCCGGCGCCTGCGATAGCAATCGGTTTGCTTGCGGTACCCAAGGTCCCTGCGGTAGGAAGATTGGACGCATTGAACGTGATGTCGGGCACGACCCAAAATTGCGAATAGCCTTGATCGTAGTACGACGACACGAGAGCGCCACACGCCGCTGCTGTGCCACAGTCTCCGGTGTTGATCACCTTGGTCAACGGATTTGTGTTCTTGTACGAATCCATGCTCTCGCCGAAGTAGGCGGAGAAGAAGAGGTCGCCGGTCAAATCGGCGTTGGTGAGGTTCAGCAGCGATGGATCGTTGTCGAGAATAGACGAGCGCGGCGGTGTGCCGGGCAGGCTCTCCACTTCCGTGCCAGCCCCTTGCGATATGGTGCTGCCAGTGTTGATGGTGATGCCGTTAGTCGATACATCGGTATTGACGACCCGCAAATTGCCGCCGGTGACTGTTGACGATCCGCTGATCAAGCCGGCTCCCGGGATGGTGGGAAAGGTCGGATTGATCTTGACCTGGACGCGAACGATGGCCGAGCCGTCGACATCGCTGCCTACACCAGTGGGCGTGGGATCGCAGGCGTTCTGGTTCGTGCATCCACGAGAGACGATTTCTACCGACAGCGAATCCGCGGCCACCGCATTGAACTGGACACGAAATCTCGGCTGGGTCAGCAATGCCGTCGTTGTGCCGAGATCAGCGGCGCCCGACGTCGGGCAATTGCACGTCGGCGTGCCGGTGGATGGATCGATCCGGCATCCGGGGTAGGCATTGGAAACCGGGTCCAACCAGCCGGCGGTATGCGCCCCGCCAGCAGGTGTCGGACGGACATATCGATCACGGAACGATACGCCGGCTGCGGCGCCGACGACAGCCGTACACGACGGTGCAGTAATCAACTTGATGGGGTCATTGAGCCGGGCGATCGCCCATTCAACGCCAGCGTCGGCCATCTCGAAAGCCTTGGTCGCCTTGTAATGGTTCGCGGATGTCCGCTGTTCGAAAAGCATGCTCTTGTTGGCGAAGAACGCGACCAAAGTCATGCCGAACAGCAGAACCATTGCGACCACCAGCGAGGCGGCACCACGTTGCTTGACCGGGGTATTCATGTGCGGGCTTCCCTACTTACGGCGGGCAGGTGCCGGACAAACTTTCGTTACGCGCGCGAACCGTTTCATTGATCGTGCGTACGACGCTACTGTCGGTTCGAGACCGGCCGGTCAGAACTACGACGAAATTGTTGATGGTGAGCGTGGGTGGGTTGCCGGTGGCTGCAATGCTCGCCAGCGTGCAGGTCAGCGTCTTCATGCAACTGCAGTAGCTGGACAAGTCTCGTGTCAGCGGTGAGCCAGTGACACTGAAATCGGTAATGTCGACGGTACTCGGGTCGGTGAGACTCTGCGCATTGTTAAGTCCGTCAAAGATCTGCACCACGCCCACACCGCCTACCGACGCCCACTGGAATCCGGTGTTCTCGTTGTTATCCAATGTGTCATCAGCATTGCCCGC
>VBCQ01000172.1 GCA_005882155.1 Betaproteobacteria bacterium | reverse complement strand
GGCGACTGGGGCGACGCGTTCGCATCGTGGCTGGCCGAGCATGCTGGGCTCTCGCAGTGGCCTTATCTCGGCGACTGCGCGCGCCTGGATTGGGCGATGCACTGCTGCGAGCGCGCGGCCGACGCGGCGCTCGACGCCGACTCGATCGCCCGCCTCGGTGACACCGACCCAGCGCAGTTGCGACTTCGCCTCGCGCCGGGTCTTGCCGTGCTGAGTTCGCGCTATCCGATCGCGATGATTCTCGACGCGCATCGCAGCGGCGATGACGCTGCGTTCGACGCGGTGCGCGACGCCTTGAACGCCGAGCGCGGCGAAGCGGTGCTGGTGTCGCGCGATGGTTGGCGCGCGGTCGCGACGCCGATCGACACTGCGACCCTCGACTGGACGCGCCGAGTGCAGGGCGGCGTCGATCTCGCCAGCGCGATGCAGCACGCCGATTCACACTTCGACTTCACAGCCTGGCTCGCGAGCGCGCTTTCGTCGGGCTGGCTGAAAGGAATCGACGTCGTGCGCGACTGAGGTTGAACCTTTCGGAGACCTCATGAAAACGACGCCGTCCACCTCACTCATTGCCAAGCTGTGGACCTTGTCCGAGCGCGGCATCCGCGGCCTGAACGCGCTCCAACCCGCCGCCCAGCTGGCGGCACGCTGGTACGTCGCCTCGGTGTTCTTTCAGTCCGGCATGACCAAGCTGCACGACTGGGACACGACGCTTGCGCTGTTCATGGACGAGTACCAAGTGCCGCTGCTCAATGCGACCATCGCGGCCTATGCCGGCGCCGCGGCCGAGATCATTCTGCCGGTGCTGCTGGTGCTCGGCATCGGCGGTCGCTTCGCAGCGGCGGGCATGTTCATCCTCAACGCGGTCGCCGTGGCGAGCCTGTCGATGATCGCGCCGGCCGCGTTGCAACAGCATCTGTTCTGGGGCAGCCTGCTCGCTGCGTTGCTGCTGTGGGGGCCGGGCCGCTGGTCGGTCGACCGCTTCACCGCACCGTGGCTGCGCGCACACGTGCTCGGTGAGCGCGAAGCGGCCGGCCGATACACTGGCGCGGCTTCACCGTCGACGCATGCACCATGACCTGACCCGCCGACAACTGCTGCTGGCAAGTGCCGGCCTGCCGTTCACTGCCCGCGCCGCCGGCGATGAATGGGCCCGCATCGAGCGCGCCGCGCGCGGCCAGACGGTTTACTTCAACGCCTGGGCCGGCAGCGAGCACATCAACGCCTATCTGCAATGGGCTGCTGCCGAGCTGGCCACACGCTCGGGCGTCAAGCTCGAGCATGTGAAGATCGCCGACACGGCCGAGGTCGTCAAGCGCGTGCGCGCCGAGAAGCAGGCGGGCCGCTCACGCGATGGCTCGGTCGACACGATGTGGATCAACGGCGAAAACTTTCTCGCGATGAAGCGCGATGGCCTGCTGTTCGGGCCGTTCGCCGAAATGCTGCCGAGCTACGCCGGCGTCGACACCATCGGCAAGCCGACAACGCGAATCGATTTCTCCGAGCCGGTGGCCGGCATGGAGGCGCCCTGGGGCATGGCGCAGCTGACGTTCTACGCCGACGCCAGGCGCGTGCCGCAGCCGCCGCGCAGCATCGCCGAGCTGCGCGAATTCGCGACACGTCATCCGGGGCGCATCAGCTATCCGAAGCCGCCGAATTTTCATGGCACGACCTTCATCAAGCAGGTGCTGCTCGAAGCGAGCACCGACCGCGCGCCGTTCTATCAGCCGGTCGTTGCCGAGCGCTTTGCCGCGCTCACCGCGCCGCTGTGGTCGACCCTCGATGCCTTGCATCCGCTGATGTGGCGGCAAGGCCGGCAGTTCCCGGCGAGCAACGCCGCGATGCGCCAGATGCTGGCCGATGGCGAGCTGCTGATCACGCTGACCTTCAACCCGAACGAAGCCGCCAACGAGATCGCCGCCAAGCGCTTGCCCGACTCGATCGTGAGCTGGCAGCCGAGCGCGGGCAGCATTGGCAACACGCACTTTCTCGCGATCGCGTTCAACGCGCGTGCGAAGGAAGGTGCTCAGGTGATGATCGACTTCATGCTGTCGCCGCTGGCGCAGGCGCGCAAGGCCGACATCCGCCACTGGGGCGACCCGACGGTGCTCGCGCTCGATCGCTTGAGCGCCGCCGACAAGGCCTTGTTCGCGCAAGCCGCGCTGCCCGGCGTCGTGACGCAGCCGGCGCCCGCGTGGCTCGAGCCGCACGCGTCGTGGGTCGACGCCCTCGAGCGCGAATGGCTCAGACGCTACGGGCAGTGAACGTCGCGTCGGCGACGAGTCGACGCTGGCTGATCCCGGCGTTTGCATTCGCAGCGCCACTGCTTGCCGCGCTGTGGTTCGGCACCGCGCAGGCGATCGAGGCATCGGCATGGTCGCGGCTGTTCGCCGACTCGCAGTTCGTGCCCGCGTTGTGCTTGGGCCTGTGGGTCGGCGTGGCGGCGTGGACGCTGTCGCTCGCCATCGTGCTGCGGCTCGTGCCGCGACTGCACGGCACGCCCACTTGGATACGCATCGAATCAGCGCTCGGCGCGCGCTCGTCACCGATTGGACCTCGCCGCCCGACGTCGCGAGCGTGCAAGACCGCTTTGGGCTCGCGCTGATTGCGGCATTGGTGCTGAAGGAAGTGCCGTTCCTGCTGTGGAATGTGGCCGCCCAGCTGCGCCGCGTCGGGCAGGGCGCCGAGGTCGAGCGCGCGTTGCAAATCGCGGCATCGATGGGCTATTCGAAGCGCGTCGCATGGGCTCGCGTGCTGTGGCCGCAGTTGTTGCCGCGCCTCACGCTGCCTTTGCTCGCGGTGTGGGCCTACAGCTTCAGCGTCGTCGACATGGCACTCGTGCTCGGTCCGACACGCCCGCCGACCCTTGGCGTTCTCGCCTGGCAGTGGCTGCTCGATGCCGACGACGCGATGAACCGGCAAGGCGGCGCGGCAGCGCTGCTGCTGACGGTGCAGGTCGGCGCGATTGCCTTCATCGCGGCTTGTGCATGGCGCATCGCCAGGCCGTTGCTGCTGCGCCGCTGGACACGCGGCGATCGATCGCCGGCGCGCTCGCATGAGGTCAATGCACTGCCAACGCTTGCCACCGCAATCTATGCCGCGGTGCTGGCGAGCCTCGCCTTCGCGTCAGTCGCCGGTGTCTGGAATTTTCCGGCGCTGTGGCCTGCGCAATGGACGCTGCAAGCATGGACCGTCGCACTTGCCAGCACGTCGACGATAGGCGTGACTGCAGGGCTCGCACTCGCATCGGCTGCCACCGGTCTCGTGCTCGCCGTCGCGTGGATGGAGACGACGCCCGCACGATGGGATGCGCGTGCCGCGCCGCTGCTGTTCGCGCCGATGCTGGTGCCGGGCGTGCTGCTCGCGGCCGGGCTGTACCGCATGAGCCTGGAGCTTGGCATCGACGCTAGCCTGACGGGGCTGTGGCTTGCGCACAGCGTCTACGTCGCGCCATACGTGATGGTCGCGCTGGCGCCGGCTTATCGCGGCTTCGATGCGCGCTACGAACAGACGGCGCATGCGCTCGGGCGCAGCCACACGGCGTTCCTCACCCAAGTCAAGTGGCCGATGCTCGCCGCGCCGCTCGCGGCGGCTTTCGCGGTCGGCTTCGCGGTCAGCGTGACGCAGTACCTCAGCACGCAATTCGTCGGCGCCGGCCGGCATGCCACGTTGACGACCGAGGCGTTGACGCTCGCGTCCGGTGGTCAGCGCGATCTGACCGCGGCGTTCGCGCTGCTGCAGGCGCTGCTGCCCGCGCTTGTGTTCACAGCCGCGTGGTGGATCGGCCGCCAACAGCGGCGACGCATCATCGCGTGATGCTCG
>VBCQ01000176.1 GCA_005882155.1 Betaproteobacteria bacterium | reverse complement strand
AATAGACGCCGCCGATCAACGCGGGAAAGATGATCCACCACCAGCTGACAAAGAACTCCGACATCGCGATCACCGCGAGCGTCGGGGCCGGCAGATCGGCGCCGAAGGACTAGAATACGTCCTTGAATGCCGGAATCACGAAAATCATGATGACGGCCAGCACGACAAACGCCACCACGATCACCGCGACCGGGTACATCAGTGCCGACTTGATCTTGTTCTTGATCGCCATCGTCTTTTCCTGATAGACCGCGAGGCGATCGAGCAGCGATTCCAAAATGCCGCCGGCTTCACCGGCCTCGACCAGATTGCAATACAGCGCGTCGAAGTGCAGCGGATGCTTGCGGAACGCGGACGATAGACTCGTGCCGGTTTCGACGTCGCTGCGAATGTCGTTGAGCAGGCGTGTCATCTTCGCGTTGGTGCTACCGCGTGCGACGATGTCGAACGATTGAATCAATGGCACGCCGGCTCGCATCATCGTGGACAGCTGGCGCGTGAAGAGCGCGATGTCCTTTTGCTTGATCGACCGGCCACCGCTCAAGCGGCGCTTCTTGACCTTGGTGATCAAGACGCCTTGGCGGCGTAAGCTCGCGCTGACCATCGCTTCGCCGCCGGCGCGCATCTCGCCGCGAACGACTTTGCCGTTCTTGTCCTTGCCTTCCCATTCGAAGACGATTTCCTTGATGTTCTTTGCGCTTGCCGCGATGGTCGCCATGTTGCCTCCGAGGTGTCTGAACCTCGTCCAAGAAAAGTTGGTCCCGTTAGTCGATGCGAATCACTCGTTGGTGACCGAGATCACTTCCTCGAGCGTGGTGACGCCAGCACGAACTTTGAGTAGTCCTGACTGCCGCAAGTCACGCACGCCTTCGAGTTGAGCCTGCTTTTCGATGTCAATCGAGCTGCCTT
The DNA here is from genome assembly GCA_005882155.1 of Betaproteobacteria bacterium. Lineage (GTDB taxonomy): Bacteria > Pseudomonadota > Gammaproteobacteria > Burkholderiales > Burkholderiaceae_C > Albitalea. The sequence continues at coordinate 9,193 of VBCQ01000176.1, read as the reverse complement.
CGGACAGGATGATGCGTTGAATTTCTTCGCTGATCGGCATCACCTGATAGATGCCGACGCGACCCTTGTAGCCGTTGCTGCAAGCCGAGCAGCCGACGGCGCGATAGGGTCGCCAGCCGCCTTCGAGCTCGCTCGCGGTGAAGCCCGCCTTGAGCATTGCCTCGCGAGGGTAATCGGCTTGCGTCTTGCAAACTTCGCACAGCTTGCGCGCGAGTCGCTGAGCCGTGATCAACAACACGCTCGAGGCGATGTTGAACGGCGCGACACCCATGTTGAGCAAACGCGTAAGAGTCGTCGGCGCATCGTTCGTGTGCAGCGTGGACATCACCATGTGCCCGGTCTGAGCGGCCTTGATCGCGATGTCGGCCGTCTCGAGGTCGCGAATTTCGCCGACCATGATCACATCCGGATCCTGGCGCAGGAACGACTTCAGCGCGGCGGCGAACGTCAATCCGGCCTTGTCGTTCACATTCACTTGGTTGATGCCGGGCAAGTTGATTTCGGCCGGGTCCTCGACGGTAGAGATGTTCACGCCAGGCTGGTTCAGGAGGTTCAAGCAGGTGTATAGCGACACCGTCTTGCCCGAGCCGGTGGGGCCGGTCACGAGGATCATGCCGTAGGGTCGCTGAATGCAGGCCATCAGCCTGTCCTTCTCGATCTTTTCGTAGCCGAGCGCTTCAATCCCCAACTTCGCGCTCGACGGATCGAGGATACGAATGACGATCTTTTCGCCAAACAGAGTGGGCAAGGTGCTGACGCGAAAGTCGATGGCCTTGCTGCCGAACTTGAGCTTCATGCGGCCGTCTTGCGGGACGCGCTTCTCGGCAATGTCGAGCCGCGAAATGACCTTGATCCGCGACGAGAGCTTGTCCTTGATCGCAATCGGCGGTTGCGTGATCTCACGTAACTCGCCGTCGATACGAAAGCGCACGCGATAGTGGTACTCGTACGGTTCGAAGTGCAGATCCGATGCGCGCGCGTTGATCGCGTCGATCAGCATTTTCTGCAAGAAGCGCACCACCGGTGCGTCTTCGACTTCGGACTGAGTGTCGGCCGTTTCTTGTGGCGCGGCATCGTCGGTGACGTCGAACTCGAAGTCGCCTGAGGCCATTGACTCGAGCGTTTCGGTCGCGCTGGTTCCCGCATTCTCGAGAAGCTTGGTGAGCTTGTCGTGTTCGACGATCACCCATTCAGGCGTCAGCTGAGTGGCGAATTTGATGCGCTCGACCGCCTCTTGATCGGTCGGGTCGGAGCCGCCGATGAAGAGCCGATTGCCGCGCTTCCCGAGCACGATGACTTGGTATTGCGCCGTCAGCTTGTTGTCGATGATGCTGCGTGGCAGCTTTTGAGCGTCGACCGCATTCAGGTCGAGCAGCGGCAGCGCGAGCGCACTGGCCAGCGTATGCGACAAATCCGATGGCGAGACCGCGCCCGCGGCGATCACCGAGGCGACAAAGCTGGTCTTCTTGTCCTTCGCCCCCTTGACCAGATCCTCGGCCGCCTTGGCGTTGAGCTTGCCGGCATGGACGAGGACTCGCGCGACACCCGAGAGGGCCGACTGGGGTGCTTCTGCGAGCGTGTCCACAGCCTAGCGTCCGGCGAGCGCGCGCCTGCGGGCGAGGCGGACCGGGGACAGTTGCTCGCGCTTCAGTACGTCCAACACGGAGTACAGCGCGAATGCAAAGCTGGCGCCAGAATTTCGGGACACTGAGTGTTCACTCCACGACCACAACCGAACGATGATCGCTGATTCACCAAGCAGTGTAAATCGCGGGATGCACGGGGAAATGCCAACAATTCCCGTTGACTTGTCGTCTGGCCCTCACAGCGTTCGCTGCAGCGCGATCGAAACAAAATGCAAGGGAAGTGGAGCGAAGATGAAGCTGGTCGGGGTGAGAGGATTCGAACCTCCGGCCTCTACGTCCAGAACGTAGCGCTCTACTAGGCTAAGCTACACCCCGCTTCTCGAGGCGCCACGAACGCTGCGCCTGATGTCGTCGCACTCTAGACGAGCGGTCGACTGATCGAACGCAGAATTCTAACAGAGCTTCACGGCACGACGACGCGGGCAACACGCGCAAGGACTCGCGTGCCTTGTCGGCTTCGGCGCGCGCGGCGTCGCGGGTCGCTCCAATCGCGCCGGTGTGGCGCACGATGTCGACGATCTCGCCGAGCCGCTCGACTTCGCCATGCTCGATCGCGTGGCGGATCAAGTCGCGCTCGCGCTCGGTGCCTCGTTCCATCGCGACGAGCAAAGGCAAGGTCGGCTTGCCCTCACGCAAATCGTCGCCGACGTTCTTGCCGAGCTGCGTGGTCGTTCCCTCGTAGTCGAGCAGATCGTCGACCAGTTGAAACGCGGTGCCCAGCGACCGACCGTAGTCCGCGCAAGCCTCTTCGACGTCGTGCGGCGCCTCCGCCAGTACGGCGCCGAGTCGCGCGCTCGCCTCGAAGAGCTTGGCCGTCTTGTAGCGGATCACGCGCAGGTAGTCATCGACTGCGAGGTCGGGGTCGTGCATGTTCATCAACTGCAAGACCTCGCCTTCGGCGATCACGTTGGTCGCGTCAGCCAGTACCTCGAGCACGCGCATGCGGTTCACCGACACCATCATCTGAAACGCACGCGAGTAGACGAAGTCGCCCACCAGCACACTGGCGGCGTTGCCGAACAGTGCGTTGGCCGTCTCGCGACCGCGGCGCAGAGCCGACTCGTCGACGACGTCGTCGTGCAGCAAAGTCGCCGTGTGAATGAACTCGACCGTGGCCGCGAGCTCGAACCGTTCCGGTCCCGCGAAACCCAGTGCTTTCGAAAACAGCAGCACCAGCATGGGTCGAATGCGCTTGCCGCCGGCAGTGATGATGTAGTGCGCGATCTGATTGATCAGCACGACATCGGACGCCAAGCGCCGCTGTATGACGGCGTCGACCTCTTGCATGTCGGCGTTCATCAGCGTGGCGAAGCTCAACGTCGGGGTGGACGAAGGAATTGAAGGCGCGGTGCGCACGCTCGGTGGTGAAGACACCGGCGCATTATAGAAACTAGAAACCCGAGCCATCGATTCGACGGGCGGCGACTGTGCGGCCCGCTTCGGATCCGTTTCACGCTCGATTGGGGCCGTCTAGCGACTCCGGTATACAATCAAAGGCTCTGCGGCAAACGCGGGGTCGTGGCTGCGTTAAAGCAGTAGCGGTTTGAATCGAAAGGGCTGATATGTACGCGGTCATAAAAACCGGCGGCAAACAATACAAGGTTGCCACCGGCGAAAAGATCAAGATAGAACAGATTGCTGCGGATGTTGGCCAAGAGATCACGATCGACGAGGTGTTGGCTGTCGGTAACGGCGCTGACCTGAAGGTCGGGACTCCCTTGGTGACGGGCGCGAGCGTGGTGGCCAAAGTCTTGGCTCAGGGCAGGCATGACAAGGTGCGCATCTTCAAGATGCGTCGTCGCAAGCACTACCAAAAGCGGCAAGGTCATCGCCAGAACTTCACCGAGATCGAAATCAGCGCGGTGAACGCCTGAGCTGCCACATTCAAGGAGACCTGAACCATGGCACAGAAAAAAGGCGGCGGTTCCACCCGGAACGGCCGCGACTCCCAACCGAAGATGCTCGGCGTGAAGGTGTTCGGTGGCCAGACCATTCCGGCCGGCTCGATCATCGTCCGCCAACGTGGCACCAAGTTTCATGCCGGCGCCAACGTCGGCATCGGCCGCGATCACACGCTGTTCGCACTGGTCGATGGCGAAGTGAGCTATGCCGTCAAGGGCCCGCAGAATCGTCAGACGGTGAGCGTCAAGGCGCTCTAATTTCGCCTGCCGTTGCACCGACAAGCCCCGGTCCACCGGGGCTTGTTTCATTCGGCACTCGATTACCATCAGACGCAGTTCCCGGCCAACCAGCAAAGGCTTAGACATGAACAAGAGCGGCATCATCCTCATCGTCCTCGGATGTTTGTTCCTCGCCCACAACTTCGGCGTGCTCGAGTGGGGCTGGCTGCGCTTGTGGTGGCCGCTGATCCTGATCGGTTTGGGCATCTGGTCGTTCATCAATCACAAGTCCGGTGACAAGTGTTCGCCCGGGTCTGACAAGCAACCATGAAGTTCGTCGACGAAGCCACCATCGACGTGGTCGCCGGTAATGGCGGCAACGGTTGCATGAGCTTTCGTCGCGAGAAGTTCATTCCGTTCGGCGGGCCGAACGGCGGCGATGGTGGCCGGGGTGGCAGCGTGTATGCAGTCGGGGACCGCAACCTCAACACCTTGATCGACTACCGCTATGCGCGCCGCCACGAGGCGCGCAACGGTGAAAACGGCCGTGGCTCGGATCAGTACGGTGCGGCTGCCGAAGACATTGTGCTGCGCATGCCGATGGGCACGATCATCAAGGACCTCGAGACCGACGAGGTGATCGCCGAGCTGTTGGTTCCCGACCAGAAAGTGCTTCTGGTGAAGGGCGGCGATGGCGGCTTCGGCAACCTGCACTTCAAGACCAGCACGAATCGCGCGCCGCGTCAGAAGACACCCGGCTGGCCCGGCGAGCAGAAGAAGCTGAAGCTCGAGCTGCGCGTGCTCGCCGATGTCGGCTTACTGGGGATGCCCAACGCAGGCAAGTCGACATTGATTGCGGCCATCTCCAATGCCCGCCCGAAGATCGCCGACTATCCGTTCACCACGCTGCACCCCAACCTCGGTGTCGTGCGTGTCGCCCCCGAGCAAAGCTTTGTGGTGGCCGACATCCCGGGTTTGATCGAAGGCGCTGCCGAAGGGGCTGGACTCGGCCACTTGTTCCTGCGCCATTTGCAGCGCACGCACTTGTTGCTGCATCTCGTCGACTTCGCACCGTTTGACGACAGCGTCGATCCTGTCGCACAGGCCAAAGCGATCGTCGGCGAGCTGAAGAAGTACGACCCCGCGCTGCATGACAAGCCGCGCTGGGTCGTGCTGAACAAGCTCGATATGGTTCCCGTCGACGAACGCGAGAAACGGGTCAAGGACTTCATCAAGCGCTTCAAATGGAAGGGCCCGGTGTTTCAGATTTCGGCGCTGACACGCGAAGGTTGCGAGACCCTGATCCATGCCGTCTATGAGCATGTCTCCCAACTGAAAAATGCGGTGCCCGACGACCCTGATCCGCGCTTTGATATGTTGAGCACCAACGCCTCTGCGCCATGACCGACGCGTTGAAGAACGCGAGGCGCATCGTCGTCAAGGTAGGTTCCAGCCTCGTGACGAATGAAGGCCGCGGCGTCGATGCCGACGCGGTCGGCAACTGGTGTCGCCAGATGGCCGCGCTCGCGACGCAGGGCCGCGAGGTCGTCATGGTGTCCAGCGGCGCGATTGCCGAAGGGATGAAGAGGCTTGGCTGGGCCAAGCGGCCGAGAGAGATTCATGAGCTGCAAGCCGCTGCGGCGGTGGGACAGATGGGCCTCGCTCAGATTTACGAATCGAAGCTGCGCGAGCACGGCGTGGGCAGCGCCCAGGTGCTGCTCACGCATGCCGATCTGGCCGATCGAGAGCGCTATCTGAATGCGCGCTCGACGCTGCTGACGCTGCTGTCGCTGAAAGTCGTTCCGGTGATCAACGAGAACGACACCGTCGTCAACGACGAGATCAAGTTCGGCGACAACGACACCCTCGGGGCGCTGGTGGCGAATTTGGTCGAGGCCGATGCGTTGGTGATCCTCACCGACCAGAAGGGCTTGTACTCTGCCGATCCGCGGCGTGACCCGAGCGCGCGTTTCATCGACGAAGCCCAAGCCGGCGCTCCGGCGCTCGAGCAGATGGCCGGAGGCGCGGGGTCGACGATCGGCAAGGGCGGGATGATCACCAAGGTGCTGGCCGCCAAGCGCGCGGCGAGCAGCGGCGCGAGCACGGTGATCGCTTGGGGTGGCGAGCCCGATGTGCTGATCCGCCTGGTGGCCGGTGAAGCGATCGGCACGGCGTTGTTGGCTGCCACTCAGAAGATGGCGGCACGCAAGCAATGGATGGCGAATCATCTGCAGCTGCGCGGTGCCGTGGTGGTCGACGACGGTGCGGTGCTCAAGCTGCGCGACGGCGGCAAGAGCCTGTTGCCGATCGGCGTCGTCGAAGTGCAGGGAGAGTTCCACCGCGGCGATGTGATCGCCGTGCGCAACACCTCGGGCCTGGAGATCGCGCGCGGACTGACCAACTATGCAAGCAGCGAAGCGCGCTTGATCGCTCGCAAGCCTTCAAGCGCGTTCGAGCAGTTGCTTGGCTACACCGCCGAGCCCGAGTTGATCCACCGCGACAATCTCGTGCTCGCGTGAGCGGACTCGAGATTGTCAGCTACTTCGTTTCAGACTCGTCGGGTGGGAGCAGTTCCACCGGCCCCGTCTCGATCGCCTCGTGTGCTGCGTGATACGGCTCGCGCTCTTCGTCGCGATGATGCGGCCGCATTCCGGATCGAAGGTAGCGGTTGTGATGGCTGCCGCGCGGCAAGAAGCGGGCAAGCTCGGTCAGCGCCATCTGATAGACATCTCGCTTGAACTCGATGACGACTTCGAGCGGTACCCAGTACTCGTTCCAGCGCCAGGCATCGAACTCGGGGTGGTCGGTGGCGCGCAGGTTCATGTCGCAGTCGCGAGCCATCAGTTGCAGCAGGAACCAGATCTGCTTCTGGCCGCGGTAGTGGCCACGCGCGTCACGCCGAATGAAGTGGTCGGGCACCTCGTAGCGCAACCAGTCGCGTGTGCGCGCGATGATGCGAACATGGTCCGGCAGCAACCCCACTTCTTCGTGGAGCTCGCGGAACATCGCCTGCTCAGGCGTCTCGCCGTAATTGATGCCCCCTTGCGGGAACTGCCAGGAGTGGGTGCGGATCCGTTTGCCCCAAAACACCTGGTTTTTCTGGTTGAGCAGGATGATGCCGACGTTGGGTCTGAACCCTTCACGGTCGAGCATAATCAACCCCAAAATTCTCGTTGAAACGATTATTGCACCGGTATGACGGGAATGAACCCCTTGGGTTTCCCTCACCTGCCGCGCGTGCGTCATCGTGCCGCTTCGAGGCTTCATTTCCCCGCCTGCGCCCTGCATGAAAGCCACCCAGTTCTTCATATCCACACTCAAGGAAGCCCCCGCCGACGCTGAGGTCGTCAGCCATCAACTGATGATGCGCGCCGGGTTCATCAAGCGGCTCGGCGCCGGCATCTACAGCTACATGCCGATGGGCCTGCGGGTGATTCGCAAAGTCGAATCGATCATTCGCGAAGAGATGAATCGGGCCGGCGCTGTCGAGCTGTTGATGCCGGTCGTGCAGCCAGCCGAGCTGTGGCAGGAGACCGGGCGCTTTCAGAAGTACGGGCCCGAGTTGCTGCGCATGAAAGACCGCCACGACCGCGACTTCATCATCCAGCCGACCAGCGAAGAAGTCATCACCGACATCGCGCGCCAGGAGCTGCGCAGTTACCGCGCGCTGCCGAAAAATTTCTATCACATCCAGACCAAATTTCGCGACGAGCGCCGGCCGCGCTTCGGCGTGATGCGCGGGCGCGAGTTCACGATGAAGGACGCGTACTCGTTCGATCGCGATGTCGAATCCGCCGGCCAGAGCTACGAGGCGATGTATGCCGCCTACGTTCGAATCTTCGAGCGCATGGGCCTGACCTTTCGTGCGGTTGCGGCCGACACCGGCGCCATCGGCGGAGACCGCTCGCATGAGTTCCAGGTGATCGCCGACACCGGCGAAGACGCGATCGTCTACTGCCCGGATTCAGATTACGCGGCGAACATCGAACTCGCCGAAGCATTGCCGCTGATCTCGCAACGCGCAGCGCCGACCCAGCCGATGAAGAAGACGCCGACGCCGGGCAAGAGCACCTGCGAAGACGTCGCAGCGCTGCTCGGCGTGCCGCTTGCGACGACGGTGAAGTCGCTCGTGCTCGCCACCGACGAGAAGAATCCCGCCGGCGATGTCGTCAAGACAACGGTATGGCTGCTTCTCGTGCGCGGCGACCACGCCCTCAACGAAGTCAAGGCGAGCAAGCTGCCCGGCCTGAAGGACGGCTTTCGCTTCGCCACGCTGGGTGAGATCGAGGACCACTTCGGCTGCAAGGCGGGCTACCTCGGCCCGATCGATCCACGCAAGCCGATCAAGGTCGTCGCCGACCGAACGGTCGCTGCGATGAGCGACTTCATCTGCGGCGCGAACGAAGCCGACTTTCACATCACCGGCGTTAACTGGGGACGCGACCTGCACGAGCCCGATGTCGTTGCCGACATTCGCAATGTCGTCGAGGGCGATCCGTCGCCCGACGGCCGCGGCATGCTGGCGATTCAGCGCGGCATCGAAGTCGGCCATGTGTTCTTCCTCGGCACCAAATACTCCGAGGCGATGAACGCTGCTTACCTCGATGAAGCCGGCAAGCCCCAACTGATGCAAATGGGCTGTTACGGAATCGGCGTCACGCGAATCCTCGGCGCCGCGATTGAGCAGAACCACGACCAGCGCGGGATCATCTGGCCGGCGTCGATCGCACCGTTCGCCGTCGTCATCTGCCCGATCGGCTACGACCGCTCGAGCGAGGTCAAGACGGCAGCCGACACGCTGCACGACGCACTGCTGGCGCAGGGCATCGACGTGATGCTCGATAACCGCGGCGAGCGACCCGGCGCGATGTTCGCCGACTGGGAATTGATCGGCATCCCGCATCGCGTGGTCATCTCCGATCGCGGCCTGAAGTACGGCAAGGTCGAGTACCAAGGGCGGCGCGACGCGCAAGCCACGCCGTTGGCGGCAGACGAGGTGCTGGCCTTCGTGAGGGCCAGAGTAGGAGCATGAACGGCGCCCTTTCCCGTTGGGGGAGGGACAGACGCGGCTTCACCTTCGCCGCCGTGTCGTCTGCATGCGGCCTCGGAACCTGGACCTCGAACGCGCATGCCGGCGCACAAATCGAAGAGCCGCTCGCCGATGCCGTGCGTTCCGCGTTAGCGGCAGCCATCGCCAATCGCGCGCCACCGAAGCCCGGCTTCGACAGCACCGAAATGCGTCTCGCCTACCTGCGCTGGCTGGGCGAGATGAGCGGCCGCCTGAAGAAGCGCAAGGCCGATCACGTGACCCGCGTCGAGTTTCTCGAGACCGTCTGGTACGAGAGCAAGCGAGCGGCGCTGGAGCCGTCGCTGGTGCTCGGATTGATTCAAGTCGAGAGCGGCTTTCGCAAGTACGCGATCAGCAGC
>VBCQ01000169.1 GCA_005882155.1 Betaproteobacteria bacterium | reverse complement strand
CCAGCAGGTCACGCCGCTGCTCGCCGAGGTGCTCGAAGTCGCGCTGCCCGACGCGGGCTTTTATCTCTGGGCCGACGTGTCAAAAGTCGCACCCGCGGGGAGCGATGTGGCCTTCGCCCGTGGCCTACTCGCTCAATACAATGTCGCGGTGCTTCCGGGCAGCCTGCTGGCGCGCGAAGCGAACGGCGTGAACCCCGGTGCCGGGCGCATTCGCCTCGCACTGGTGGCCGAGGTCGAAGAATGCCTCGAAGCGGCGCAAAGAATCGTCTCCTACGTCCACTCCCTGACCACGCAATGAGCCACGAACTTCAGAACATCATCGACATGGCGTGGGAAAACCGCGCGTCACTGACGCCGGAAAACAGCCCGCAGATTCGCGACGCGGTCGAACATGTCATCGCCGACCTCAACAAGGGCCGCATCCGTGTCGCCGAGCGCCAGGGCGTTGGCCAATGGACGGTGAACCAATGGGTGAAGAAAGCGGTGCTGCTGTCATTTCGCCTCAATGAAAACCAGCTGACGCATGCCGGTGACCTCGCGTTCTTCGACAAAGTGAAGACCAAGTTCGCCCACATCGATGAGTCCGAGGTGCGTGCGAGTGGCGTTCGCATCGTGCCGCCCGCCGTCGCGCGGCGCGGCGCGTACCTCGCGAAGAACGTGGTCCTGATGCCGAGCTTCGTCAACATCGGCGCCTATGTCGACGAAGGCGCGATGGTCGACACCTGGGCCGCCGTAGGCTCCTGCGCGCAAATCGGCAAGAACGTGCACTTGTCGGGCGGCGTGGGCATCGGCGGCGTGCTCGAGCCGATGCAGGCCAACCCGACGATCATCGAAGACAACTGCTTCATCGGCGCGCGCTCCGAGATCGTCGAAGGCGTGATCGTCGAAGAGAACTCGGTCATCTCGATGGGCGTGTACATCGGCCAGAGCACGAAGATCTACGACCGCGCCACCGGCGAAGTGAGCTACGGACGCATCCCTGCCGGCTCGGTGGTGGTCAGCGGCAACCTGCCCAGCGCAGACGGCAAGTACAGCCTGTACTGCGCGGTGATCGTCAAGCGCGTCGATGCCCAGACGCGTTCGAAGACGAGCATCAACGACTTGCTGAGAAGCTGATGACGCCGGCGGCGCCGCGCCAGCAACGCCGGGCCGGCCCGTGGCGCTGGCTCGTCGCTGTGGCGTTCGCCATGTCGGGTTGGGGCAGCGCCCATGCGATCGAGACCTTGCGAGTGCTGGCTTGGCCGGGTTACGCCGACGCCGACATCGTCAAGGTGTTCGAGCAACGCCACAACGTGGCTGTGCGCGTGTCCATCGTCAGCTCCGACGAGAGCCTGTGGGAGCGAATCAGCGCGAACGAGGGCGGCGACTTCGACCTGTTCGCCGTCAACACCGCCGAACTGAAGCGCTACGTCGACGCGGGACTCGCCGTGCCATTGACGCTTGCGAACATCCCCAACATCGCGACCCAATTGCCGCGCTTTCGCGATCGCCAGGCGATTCCGAACATCGCGCGCAACGGCCAGGTCTATGCCGTGCCCTACACCTATTCGGAGATGGGGCTCATCTACGACAAAGCGCAGGTCAGCGAGCCGCCGACATCGATCAGCGCCTTGTGGGACCCGCGCTACAAAGGCCGCGTGCTCGCCTTCGACACCAGCGGCCACAACTTCTCGATTGCCGCGCTGTCATTGGGCAAGCGCAACCCGTTTCAAATCGACGACGCGAGCTACCAGCAGGTCGTCGACCATCTCGTCGCGCTGCGGCGCAACGTGCTGACCTTCTACAGCCTGCCCGAGGAATCGGTCGAGCTGTTTCGCGACCACAAGGCAGCGCTGCTGTTCGCCAACTACGGCACCCAGCAGGTTCAACAGTTGAGGAAGGCCGGTGCCGACATCGGCTACGTGATCCCGCGCGAAGGCGCATTGGCCTGGCTCGACTGCTGGACCGTAACGCGCGGCGCGAAGAACAAGAAGCTTGCCGAAGCCTGGATCGACTACATGCTCGAGCGGCAGGTCAGCCACGCACTGACCGAGCGCCAGGGCCTCGCCAACACGGTCGAGGCGAGCGACAGCGCGGTCGGCAGCGCCAAGATCATCTGGCTCGAGCCGGTCGAAGACGTGAATCGCCGTGCCGAGCTGTGGAGCCGCATCGTCTCGGGCGACCGGCCCATGGCCCTCGGGCGCCATTGAAGCGCATGTTGTACGGCATCCGCTTTCGACTCGGCGTGCTGCTCGCGGCATTCGGCGTTCTCGCCACCGGCTTGACGGGGTTGTACTCCTACACCGAAAGCCGAACGCTGCTCGTGCGGGCGGCAGAGCGCGACCTGATGACCGCGACGCAGGTGTTCGGCAAGCGGCTGTCGACGGTCGTGCACAACATCAGCGACGACGTTCGCGTGCTCGCCGAACTGCAGCTCACGCGCAGTGTCGGCGATGCCGACAGCGCCGCCTTCGAAGTGAACCGCGCCGCTTTGGCCGACAACTTCAAGTCGCTGCTGCAAGCCAGCCCGCAGTACTTTCAGGTTCGCTTGATCAGTGCCGCCGAGCACGGCCTCGAGCTCGTTCGCGTCGACCGCGATGGCCCCGGCACCGTGCGCGTCAGCGGTGACCGGCTGCAGGAGAAAGGGCACTTTCCTTACGTCTTTCGAACGCTGCAACTGGCGCGCGGTGAAGTCTTTCTGTCGAAGATCGGCATCAACCACGAGCTCGGCGCACATGCCGGACTGAACCAGCCGACCTTGCAAGTCGCCAGCCCCGTCGTGATGGCCGACGGACGCAAGCTCGGATTGATCGTCATCAGCGTCGATGTGAACCGCGTGTTCGGCGAGCTCAAGGCCGACCTGCCGAGCTATCTGCAGCTGTTCCTGAGCAATGAATGGGGCGACTTCTTGATCCACCCCGACGCGTCGCAGACCTACGGCTTCGACCAGGGGCGCCGAGTGCTGATCCAGGACAGCTTCGCCGAGCTGCAGCCGCTGCTGCAAGGCAATGCGCAACAGCTGCTGGCGCGCGCGGACTTGGGCGCGACCGAACCGAACCCGTTGCTCGGTGCATTCATCAAGCTGCCGCTCGGGCGCGCCGCCGACCACAGCTTCGTCGTGCTGGGAATCGCCGAGCCGTTGTCCGAGATCCTCGAGTCGACGCGCATCCTCGGCCGCACGACGGCGCAGATCGTCGTCGCGTTCAGCGCCATCGCAATCGTGCTGGCGGTGTTCGCGTCGCGCCTGGTGACGCGCCCGCTGAACCAGATGACGCGCGAGGTGAAGCGCTTCTCGAGCGAGCACGCGATCGGCGAGCTGCCGACCCAGCGGCGCGACGAGATCGGCGAGCTCGCGCGCGGATTCGACGAGATGCAGCTTCGCATCAAGTCGTATCTGGCCGAGATTTACGCGAGCCGCAACCACCTCGCGCACGTGGCGCGGCACGACACGCTGACCGGCCTGCCGAATCGCACGGTGTTCCTCGACCGGCTCGAGCACGCGATCGTCACCGCGCGGCGCCGCGGCAGCGTGCTCGCGGTGCTGTTCATCGACCTCGACCGTTTCAAGGAAATCAACGACACCTATGGCCATGCGACCGGCGACAAGACGCTGATCCTGGTGGCCAGCATCCTGAAGATGTCGGTGCGCGAGGTCGACACCGTCGCGCGGCTGCACGGCGACGAATTCGTGATCCTGCTCGAGGCGATGGACGACGAGCAGGACGCACGCCGCGTCGCGCAGACGCTGATCGACCGCTTTGCCGAGCAGCTGCGAATCAACGACCGCAGCTTCGAGCTCGGCTTGAGCATCGGCATCAGCTTCTACCCGCGCGACGGCGCCGACGCTTCTGAATTGATCCAGCGCGCCGACGAAGCGATGTACTTGTCCAAGCACCTCGCGGGCAACCGCTATAGCGTGTTCGAGAACGCCACGAAAGAATGAAATGATGAAAGCCTTGAACCCGAAAGGACCGGCATGAGCGGCAACATGGAGCGCGTACTCCGCTTGATGGCGGAGAAGGGCGCGTCGGACGTGTACCTGTCGGCCAACACGCCGATCCTGATCAAGATCAACGGCCAGATCCTGCAGCTGAGCGACCAGCCGCTCACGCATACGCAGCCGCGCCAGCTGCTCGCCGAGCTGCTGACGCCGTCGCAGCTCGAAGACCTCGACGACACCGGCGAGCTCAACATCGGCATCGGCCTGGCCGGCGTCGGCAGCTTCCGCTTGAGCGGCTTCAAGCAGCGCGGCTCGATCGCCGCGGTGTTCCGCTGCATTCCGCACGACATCCCGTCGCTCGAGAGCCTGAACGTGCCGGCGCTGCTGAACACGCTGGTGCTCGAAAAGCGCGGGCTGATCCTGATGGTCGGCGCCACCGGCACCGGCAAGAGCACGACGCTCGCGTCGATGCTCGAGCAGCGCAACCAGCAGATGGCGGGGCACATCCTGACGATCGAGGACCCGATCGAGTTCCTGTTCTCGAACAAGAAGTCGGTGGTCAACCAGCGCGAGGTCGGGCGCGACACGCAGTCGCTGCAGGTCGGCTTGCGCAACGCGCTGCGCCAGGCGCCGGACTGCATCCTGATCGGCGAGATCCGCGATCGCGAGACGATGACTTCGGCAATTTCGTACGCGCTGTCGGGGCACCTCGTGCTGTCCACACTGCACGGCAACAACAGCTATCACGCGCTCGGCCGCATCCTGTCGTTCTACACGCCGGAGGCACGGCCCGCGCTGCTCGCCGACTTGTCAGCCGGATTGCGCGCGATCGTCTCGCAACGCCTGCTGCGCGCGACTGCCGGCGGCCGCATCCCGGCGGTCGAGGTCATGCTCAACACCAAGCTGGTGTCCGAGCTGATCGAGAAGGGAGACTTCAATTCGGTGCGCGAAGCGATGGAGAAGGATCTGGCGCGCCTCATCAGCGAAGGCACGATCACCCGCGACGAGGGCCTCGCGTTCGCCGACTCGCCGACCAACCTGATGTGGCGGCTGCAGAACGACATGAATCCGGTGTCGCGCATCGTCGCGAAGAAAGAAGAGTCGGACGACCAGCCGACTTTCACCGAGATCACGCTCGACGTACGGCCCGACGAATCGACGCGCAGCGGCTTG
>VBCQ01000170.1 GCA_005882155.1 Betaproteobacteria bacterium | reverse complement strand
TCCGAAGGCACGAAGGCGCTGGAGACGCCGACGCAGGCAAACCGGCGGCGCTACAACGGCGGCGAGCTCGATTCGCCGTCGCGCAACATCGCGCGCGCCATGGCGGCGCTCGCCGAGCGGAACCTGACCAACCTGCGGGTCGAGATGGTTTATCGCACCGACCGCTATGGCCGTGGCGGCGATCAGGTCGCGCTGCTCGCGGCATTCGCTACGGCGACACGATCGACTTCGTCGACTTCGCCTACCTCGCGCAAGTGACGCGGCTGAACCTCATCACGCTGGCCGCGATGGCCAACGCGCCGGCACCGCCGAAGGGCGTGACGATCGAGGGTGCCGTCACGCCGAACACGACGCTGAAGTGGCAAGCGCAGAGCGGCGCGGCTGCGTATCGCGTGTGGTGGCGCAGCACGACGGCGCCGCAATGGCAGCACAGCCGGTGGGTTGCAGCCGATGCAATGCCCGCGAATCAGCTGACGCTCAGCAACATCGTCATCGACGACTGGTTCTTCGGCGTGTCGGCGGTGTCGGCCGACGGCTACGAATCGCCGGTCGTGTTCCCCGGGGACCCGGGGTCGTTCTGAGGGCAGGCAATGAGTTCAACTCAGACTGCAGAAAATCGTCCGCCGCGATCGGCTGCGACGCTGGTCGTCGTGCGCGACGCGCCGGCCGGTGTCGAAGTGCTGCTTATGCTGCGCGCCGAGCGCGGCGACCACAACAGCGGCGCCTGGGTCTTCCCCGGCGGCGTCGTCGACCGGCGCGACTGCGACTGGCATGGCCACTGCCATGGGCTCGATGATGCGCTGGCCAGCGCGCAACTCGGTGTCGCGCGCGGCGGCCTCGACTATCACGTAGCTGCGCTGCGCGAATGTTTCGAGGAGGCCGGCCTGCTGTTCGCCGTCGATGCGAACGGCGATGCGATCGTCGATGCCGAAGCGCTGACTCGATTACAGGACTGGCGCACGGCCTTGCATCGCGGCGAGCGCACGCTCGGTGAATTCTGCGAACGGGAAGAGCTGCGTCTCGCGGTCAATCGTCTCGTCTACTTGAGCCACTGGCTGACGCCGCTCGGCCGCGCTAAGCGCTTCGACACGCGCTTCTTCGTCGCCGAGGTGCCGGCCGGGCAAACGCCGCTGCATGACGGTGCCGAGATGGTCGGCCACCGTTGGATGCGGCCGGCCGACGCGCTCGCGCACGATGACAGCTTGAAGCTGATGGGGCCGACTCGCGCGACGCTCGCGATGCTGACGCGCTTCGACAGCGCGCAGTCGCTGATGGAGTGGGCCAGAGCGCCGCGCGAGGTGCCGCTGATCATGCCGCGAATCGGCGTCGGCTCGCAGGGCGACCGGCCGGTGATGCCGACCGAGCCGGCGTGGGCCGAGCTTGGCCGGCTCGATCCGCTCGGCCACGGCCACGCCTGCTACGACATCCAGCCCGGCGTCGCGGTGCGCCTGTCGCCTCGGCTGATTCGCGTGACGGCGAACAACGGCAGCGTGATGACCGGCCCCGGCACGAACACCTATCTGGTCGGTGGCGGCGGGCGCAACGAATGGGCGGCTATCGACCCCGGTCCGCTCGACCCGCGCCATGTCGACGCCATTCTCGCCGCCGCGCCCGGGCCGATCCGCTGGATCTTCGCCACCCACACGCACGTCGATCACTCGCCCGCTTGCGCGCTGCTGAAGCAGCGCACCGGCGCGCCAGTCCATGGCCGGCTGCCTGCGCACCCCGAGTGGCAGGACGCGAGCTTCGCGCCCGATCGGCTGCTGGCCGGCGGCGAACGCATCGCGCTGAACGACGACACGACGCTGCGCGCGATCCACACGCCGGGTCATGCGTCGAACCATCTGTGCTACCTGCTCGAAGAGGAGCGAACGCTGTTCACCGGCGACCATGTGATGCAAAGCTCGACGGTGGTCATCAACCCGCCGGACGGCGACATGGCCGCCTACATCGCGTCGCTGCGATCGTTGTCGGCGGAAGAAGGCGAGCAGCTCGAATGGCTCGCGCCGGGGCATGGCTTTCTGATGGCGCAACCCAAGCGCGCGTTCGACTGGATCGTGCGACATCGGCTGCAGCGCGAAGCAAAGGTCGTCGATGCGCTGCGCGACTTGGGGCCGGCGAGCGTCGACGCATTGCTCGCCCAGGTCTACGACGACGTCGCGGCCCACCTCCATGGGGTC
>VBCQ01000168.1 GCA_005882155.1 Betaproteobacteria bacterium | reverse complement strand
GCGACCGAGATCGACTGGCGGGTTCGCGGCAGGTACTCGTTGTTGAAGTACGCCTGCAGCTTGCGATACGCGGGCACGAGCTTGTCGCGCACCGTGGCTTGCGCATCGGCGCGCAACGCGGCGCGGTCGGCGCTCGGGATCGCGTCGGCGAACTTGCGGAACGGCCGGTAGAACGGGCTTGCCGTCGCGTCGTCGACGATCTGCGCGGCGATCTGCGCCGGCACGCGCTGCATCAGCACGCGCGGCGGCATGTTGCCCGCCTTCACGCCGTCTTGCATCAGCGCGATCGCTTGATCGATCAGCGTGGGCACGGCCGTCATTCGCGCGAGCCAGCGGCGATAGTCGGTGGTCGTCGCGAACGGCATCGTCTCGGCAATGCCGTCTGCGATTTGCGGGCCGCCCTGGTGGTTGATCGGCTGCAGCGTTTCGCGAAATTTCTGCCGCTCGATGTTGTGCTGAAGCAGCCACTCGAAGGTGTCGTAATTCAGCTGGTCGGCCGGCGCGAGCGCGGCGCGCGCGATCGCGTGCAGGCGGTCGAGCGCAGCGCGATCGGCAGCTTGGCGCGCTGCAATCGCGGCGGGGCTGAAGTCGGTCCAGCGATCGGCGTAGCGCGTGTCGCCCTGGTAGCTCGCGAATTCGGGGCTGTCGCGCAGGCTGCGCTCCCACTCGTCGGCGAACAGGGCGTTCAGTGCCTGGGTCGGCTGCGCCTGCAGCGGCGTGGCAATCGAGGCGGCAAGGCAGGCGACGAGCAGCAGCGCGAATCGAAACATCGCGCGATGGTGTGCGGCTTACTGAGTCGCTGTCAACCCACCGTCGACGTACAGCACCTGCCCGGTCACGAACGCCGCGGCCGGGCTGCAGAAGAACAGCGTCGCGCCGACGACATCTTCGGGCTCGGCGACGCGGCCGAGCGGGATTCGCTTGAGCACCTGCTCGCGCGTCACCGGATTGGCGAGCCAGTGGTGGCCCATCTCGCCGCGCACCACCGTCGGCGCGACACCGTTGACGGTGATGCCGTGCGCGCACAGCTCGACCGCGTGCTGCTTGACGAGCATCGCGAGCGCGCCTTTGGTCGTGCAATACGCGGTGTAGCCGCGGTCGCGCATGCCGAGCTGCGCGCGCACCGACAGCAGGTGCACCTGGCGGCCGGGGCTGCGGCCTGCTTCGACGGCAGCAGCCTGATGGCGCGCCGCGGCTTGCGCCATGAACACGGCGGCCTTCAGATTGACCGTGACGATCTCGTCGAAAGTCTCTTCGTTCAATTCATCGAGCTTCTGCTCGCGCTGGATGCCGACGCAATTGACGAGCAGGTCGAGTGCACCGAAGCGCTGCGCGGTCGCGTCGATCGCGGTCTGGATCTCGGCCACCGAATGCGCGTCCATCGCGAGGCCATGCGCGTCGAGCCCGGCATCGCGCAGCTGCGATGCGAGGGCCTCGGCCTTGTCTGCGCTGCGCCCCGCGATGGCGACGCGCGCGCCGGCCAGCGCGAGCCCCCACGAGATCGCTTCGCCGATGCCGCCGTAGCCGCCGGGAACGAAGGCAACGCGACCGCGCAGGTCGAACAGGCCGGTGAGGGTCTGGCGGTAGTCCGCCTTCTCGAACGTTGAATCGGGCATGAGATTCACTCCATCAAATGCGAACACGGCTCAGGCATCGAGCACGCTCTTCTTGCCGAACAGGCCGCGCGCGCGAAAGCTGACGACGCCGATGAACAGCAAGTACATCGACAACAGCGACCACTCTGATGCGTACGCACCGGTCAAGCCAACGACCATGCCGACCATCAGGCCGGCGATCACCGCGCCCCACAGGCTGCCGACGCCGCCGAGCACGATGATCAAGAACGCCGGCACGACCGCGTCGACACCGACATGCGGACGCACGCCCCAGATCGGCGCCATCACGACGCCGGCGATCGCCGCGAGCGCGACGCCGAGCGCGAAGACGTACAGGCGCAGGCGCGGCAGGTTGATGCCGAGCGCGCGCACCATCTCGCTGTCGTGCGCGCCGGCCTTGATCATTGCGCCGTACGGCGTCTTCTCGATGAAGGCCCACAGCAGCACGATCATCAGCACCGCGAAGCCGCTGGCGAAGAAGCGGTAGCGCGAATAGATCAAGTCGCCGAGCACGAACGCGCCGGAGATCGCGTCGGGCAGGGGCAATTGCTTTTCGTTCGAGCCCCAGACGATGCGGATCAGCTCTTCGATGACGAGCGCGGCGCCGAAGGTCAGCAACAGGCCATACAGCGGGTCGCGCCCGTAGGTGCGCCGCATGCACAGCTCGAGCGCCATGCCGAAGATGCCGACGACGAGCGGCGCGGCGAACAGTGCAATGCCGTAGCGCGTGGCGAGAGGCAGTGCGAGGTAGGCGGATTGGAGCTCGGGGAACCAGCCGAACGACGGTGCGATGAGGAACAGCGCGACGTACATGCCGAGCGCGAACAGCGAGCCATGGGCAAGGTTGATCGTCTCCATCACGCCGACGATCAGCATGAAGCCGAGCGCGATCAACGCGAACAGCAGGCCGAGCGTGACGCCGTTGACGAGGTGGGGGAGGAGGTTGGTCAGCATGATGCGGCCGCGGCCCTCACCCCTGCCCTCTCCCAGGGGGAGAGGGAGTAATTCCAAATGCTCGCGAGTTGGTCAACATGTTGGTCCCCTCTCCCTCTGGGAGAGGGTTAGGGTGAGGGCCGCTATTGCTCGTAGCTCGGCGTCGCCTCATACGACTCGAGCTTGCACAGTCCCGGCGCGTCCTTGTCTTCCACCTCCTGCGGCGTCACCTGCGCGAGGATGCGGAAGATGTCGCGAGGTGATGCGTGGCAGGGTTCATGTAGGCGTCGTGATGCTGCATCCGATCGCGCGCAGAGACCTTCAAGCTTTCCAGCTGCTTGATGACCTGCAGGTTGTTGGTGCTGCCCGCACGCTCGACCGCGCGCAGCAATTCGCGCGTCGCCATGTAGCCGTTGTAGTAGGTGTTGCCCGGCACCTTGATCGCCACACCGGGGTAGACCTTCTGGTACGCAGCGACGAATTCCTTCACGCCGGCCAGGTCGAGGCGGTAGTACCAGTTGGTGCCGAAGACGCCGAAGATCGCTTCGGGCCCGAGGCCGTAGACATCGGGCCAGTCCTGCTGGTTGTTGATCCACGCCGGCTTGTGGTTCATCTTCAATTGCACGACCTGCTGGCGCAGCGCCTTGATGTCGTCGCCGCCGACTGCGGTCGCGACGACGTCGGGCTTGATCTGCTGAATCTTCAGCAGATACGCCGCGAAGTCGCGCGTGTTCTGCGGCACCAGCAGCTCGTCGATCACCTTGCCGCCGTTGGCTTCGATGACGGCGCGCGTCGCCTTCGACGTGTTGTGGCCCCACACGTAATCGTTGGTCAGCAGCAGCCAGTTCTTGCCGTTGACCTTCATCGCGTTCTTGACGATCGCGAGCGAGAAGTTGGTGCCGTTGCCGTCCCAGACGAACTTGACGCGATGGCAGTCCTTGCCCGACTCGGTCGGCGAGCTCGAATTCGAGTTCAGGTAGATGCAGCCGTATTTCTGCGCGACTTGCGAGATCGCGTTGGCGACACCCGAATGGATCGCGCCGACGAGGAACGCCGCCTCGTTGCGCGTGATCATCCGCTCGGCCACGCGCGAGCCGGTCGCCGGCGTCGTCTCGGTGTCCATGTGGATCGCCTCGATGTGCCGGCCGAGTACGCCGCCCTTGTCGTTGAACTCCTTGATCGCCATCATCGCGCCGAGCCGCTCGTCGATGCCCGACGCGGCGTACTGCCCGCTCGCGTCCATCGTGAGGCCGATGACGAGCGGCTTTTTCTGCGCCGTCTGCGCCCACGCGTGGTGATGTTTCCACGGCCCGAAGAACGGCGCGACGCCGTAGAGGCCCGCGCCGGCGACCGTCAATGCCGAGGCCTTCAGCAGGCGACGACGCAGTGATCCGTGTTGGCTGTCTGATCCGCTCATGGCTGTCTCCTTCTGACGTGAAACGTTTCAAGCCGCGGCGCTCGCGCGCGCATCACGCCACAGCGTGATCAAGCGCGCATAGCGCGCGGCCACCTCGGCAATTACCTGGGCATCGCTGCGCTGGCCATCGAACCATGCGGCCGCGGCGTTGCCGAAGATCGAGCGGCCGACCGCGAAGCCACGGCAAATCGCGTGCGGCGCGGCGAGCAGAAAGCCGCTGTGCAAGTGATGCTCGCTCGCGTCGAGCCCGAGCAGCAGAACGCCGCTGCACTGCGGGTCGTGGCGCGCGATCGTGTCTTCGAGCTGCCGCCAGGCTTCGCTCGACGCGGGCGGCGGCAGCTTCCACCATTGCGGGTGAATGCCGGCGGCGTAGATCTGTTCGAGCGCGCGCGCGAGCGTCTGCGCATCGGCCGGCATGTCGGCCGGCGGAATGATCTCGATGAGGCATTGACGATGGGTCGCGACGCAGGCCTGCTGCAGCGCGAGCAGTTGATCGAGCTGCTGCTCGCGCAGCGCGAGCGCGTCGTCGGGGTGATGGCTGACGAGGCACTTCGCGACATGCTCGGCCGGCCATGCAGCGAGGGTCGCGCCGATTTGCGGACCGGCTTCGAATTGCAGCGGCCGCGAGCCGGGGCGCTCGACCGGCCGCGCGACCCACCAGCCGGTGCCGCTCATCGCCGGCAGCAGTGCCTCGCCATAGCGGTCGTCGAGGATGATGCCCACGCCCGTCGTCCCGCCCGAGCCTTGGCGCGCGCCTTCGGCGATCAGGCGCTTGAAGCGAATGATGTGCTCTGCCCCGCGCGCATGCCGCGCGGCGAGCGCTTCGAGCTGCAGGCGGTGGTCGAACGCGAGCACCGTCAGGTCGCCGAGCCGCTGCGCTGTCATGTCGCACGCCTCGCCTTACGCGCCGGCTTCGCGGCAGCCGCGGCCAGATGGTGGCCGGTGCTGACGACGAGCGCCTGCGCGAGGCACAGCGGCCCGATCAGCGAGCGGAACGGGCGTGCTGAATCGTCGCCGAGCTCGAAGCAGACGTTGGCGACCGGCTTCAGCGGCGACAGCGCGCTGTCGGTGATCGCGACGACGCGAACGCCGCGCTCGCGGCTCGCGCGCGCGATGTCGATGACTTCGGGCGAGTAGTGGCTGAAGCTCGCGACGAGCAGCGCGTCGCCGCGCGCGATGCCGCTCGCGAAGCCGTAGAGCATGCCGCCGAGCCCGTCGAGCAGCCGCGCATTGAGCTCGAGCTGGTTCAGCGCGTAGGCGAGATAGCTCGCGATCGGAAACGCGCGGCGCTGCGCCAGCACATGGATCTCGCGCGCCGCGGCGAGGATCTTCACCGCCGCCTTGATGTCGGCCGCGTGAACGTTCTCTTCGAGCTGCGTCAGCTCGGCCATCGCCTCGCCGACGAACTGGTGCAGCACGCCGCCGCCCTCGTTCGGCGCTGCGCCGCCGCGGCGCATCCGCGCGATGCGCTCGCGGTACGAGGTCGAGCGCTCGACGAGGTGGTTCTGGAACACCTGCTGCATCTGCGAGAAGCCGCTGAAGCCGAGCGCATTCGCAAAGCGGATCATCGACGACGGCTGCACCTCGGTCGCTTTCGCGACGGTCGCCACCGTGCCGAGCGCCAGGTCGTGCGGCTTGTCGAGCGCGAAGCGCGCGATCCGCTGCAGCTGCGGCGACAGCCGCTCATAGCCCTCGGAAATCGCTTCCTTGATGTCTTCGTAAGTCGCGGCGCGCTCGCTCATCGTGAACCCGGATTGAACAAACATTCTTAGTGTGCTGAAATAATAGAACGTCTATTCAAACGCGTCCAGCTCTGATTCACCTATGACGCCTGAAGCGCCCCGTGCGGGGCTGATGCCGCTGCCGCTTGCGATCCTGCTGATCGCATTGGCGACGACGCCGCTGTGGCTCGCCCGCGTCGGCCTGTACCAGTACCTCGCGCTCGAAATCATGATCTGGATGCTGTTCGCGCTCGGCTACAACCTGCTGCTCGGCACGACCGGCCTGCCGTCGTTCGGCCACGGCGCGTTCTTCGGCATCGGCGCCTATGCGTTCGGGCTGCTGCAGCAGCGGCTCACGTCCAACCTGTGGCTCGACCTGGCCGGCGCGCTCGTCGTCAGCGCGGCCGTCGGCGGCATCGTCGCGCTGTGCATCGCGCACCGGCGCGGCATCTACTTCGCGCTGCTGACGATCGCGTTCGGCCAGGTCGCGTGGTTCATCGCGATCAAGTGGCACAGCGTGACCGGCGGCGAAGACGGGCTGCTCAACATCCAGCGACCGCTGCTTGCGTTGGGTCCATGGAGCGCGAGCCTGCGCAGCAACGAGGCGCTGTTCTATTTCTGCCTCGTCGTCTTCGCGCTCGTCGTCGTCGGCTTATGGCGCCTCGTGCATTCGCCGTTCGGCCGCGTGCTGTCGGCGATCCGCCAGAACGAAGTCCGCGCCGCGTTCGTCGGCTACAACGTCTGGCTCTACAAGTGGCTCGCCTTCACGATCGCGTCGGCCGTCGCGGGCCTCGCCGGTGCGCTGTTCGCGATGGCGCAGCAGTCGGCCTACCCGAACGTGATGAGCCTGCACGCGTCGGGCTTCGTCGTGATGATGGTGCTGATCGGCGGCGGGCTGGTGAGCTTCTGGGGGCCGATCGTCGGCGCGCTGTTCTTCATCCTCGCGCGCGACCTGCTCGGTGCCGCGACCGACACCTGGCTGCTCTGGTACGGGCTGCTGTTCGTCGCGATGGTGCTGTGGCAGCCCGAAGGCCTGGCTGGCCTGTGGCGCAGCGCTCGCGCGCGCGTCGTGCATCTTGCAGCGGCGCGCGCGCCGGCGCCGACCAAGGACGTCGCCCATGGCCCTGTTTGAAGCCAGTCACCTGCACAAGCGCTTCGGCGACCAGGTCGTGCTGCAAGACGTTTCGCTCGCCTTCGATGAGGGGCGGCTGTCGGGCCTGATGGGACCGAACGGCGCCGGCAAGACGACTTGCTTCAACGTGCTGACCGGCCGCTTCAAGCCGGATCGCGGCAGCGTGCGATTTGCAGGACAAGACATCACCGGAATGGCGCCGCGCCGCATCGCCGGCCTCGGGCTGTCGCGCTCGTTCCAGATCATGAATCTGTTCAACGACGACAGCGCGCTGGCCAACGTGCGCATCGCGTTGCCGCATGTGCGGCGTCAAGGCTTCAACCCGTGGCGCGACTTGGGCGCCGACAGCACCGCGAACGAGCAGGCGGCTGCGGTGCTCGCGCGCGTCGGCCTCGCCGGCAAGGAGCATGTGCTCGCCAAGAGCCTGTCGTACGGCGAGCGGCGCGCGCTCGAAATCGCCGTCGCGCTCGCGGCTGAACCGCGCCTGCTCTTTCTCGACGAGCCGACCGCGGGTCTCGGCGCCGACGGCACCGATCGCCTGGCCGACCTCGTCGGCGAGCTGAAGCGCCAGCTGACGATCGTCATCATCGAGCACGACATGCGCTTTCTGTTTCGCCTTGCCGACACGGTGTCGGTGATCCACTGGGGCCAAGTGATCGCCGCCGGCACGCCGGCGCAGCTGCGCGAGAACCCGTGGGTGCAGCGCTCGAACATCGGAGCGCTCGCGTGATGCTCGAGCTCGACGCCGTCCACAGCTTCTACGGCGACACGCAGGTGCTGTTCGGCGTTTCGCTGTCGATCGCCGCCGGCGAGGTGGTTGCGCTGCTCGGCCCGAACGGCGCCGGCAAGACGACGACGCTGCGCGCGATCCTCGGCCTGACGCCGGCGCGGCATGGCGAGATCCGCTTCGACGGCCGCGTCATCACGCACGCGGCGACCCACGACATCGCGCGAGCGGGCATCGGCTGGGTACCCGATGACCGGCGCGTGTTCCCGAGCTTGACCGTCGCGCGCAACCTCGCGATCGCGCGCAAGCCGAGCCGCTTTCGCGCCTGGAGCGAAGCCGAGTGCTTCGAGATCTTCAGCGCGCTCGGCCAGCTGATGCAGCGCGAATGCGAGAACCTGTCGGGCGGCGAAATGCAAATGGTCGCGATCTCGCGCGCGCTGCTCGGCGGGCCGGGCCTGGTGTTGTTCGACGAGCCGAGCCAAGGTCTGGCGCCGAAGCTCGTGCAAGACGTGATGAACACGATCGGGCGCTTGAAAGGCGAAGGCATCGCGGTGTTGCTCGTGGAGCAGAACGTGCACAGCGCGCTCGCGGTCGCCGATCGCGTCGTCGTGATGGACCACGGAACCGTCGCCCATGCAGGACCGGCGCGCGAGCTGCATGAGGATGATGCGATGCGGATGCGATTGTTGGGAGTGTGAGATGAGCACACCGCTGCTTCACGTCGACCACCTCGTCAAGCGCTACACCCGCGGCGTCTTCGACCCGACCGTCACCTTCTCGCTCGAAGCCGACTTCACGATCGATCGCCCGCAGATCGTCGGCGTGATGGGACCGAACGGATCCGGCAAGACGACGCTGTTCGAGCTCATCACCGGCAGCAATCGGCCGAGCGCCGGGCGCGTGTGGGTCAACGGACAAGACATCCACGCGGTGCGGCCGCGCGAGCGCGATCGGGTCGCGATCCACTACCACCAGTCGTACCAGGTGCGCGAGTTTCAGCGCACGCGGCCGCCGTTCCTGATGCAGCACGCGAGCACGCCATCGCCGCTGGTGCACTTGTTCGACGAGCCGCAGTTCAACACGCAGGACGGCTACATCGGCTTCATGCTCGACTTCTTTCGCCGCTTGCGCGCACAGAACCGGCTCGTGTTCCTGTGCCTGCATCCGAACGAGCGCTATCACATCGAGATCCTGCGCGAATGTTGCGAGTGTTTCATCTTCGTGCAGCAGGGGCGGCTCGCGCACGCCGAAACGCTCGCCGCGTTGGCGCAAGACGCGCGGGTGCAGGCCTATCTCGGGCGGCTCGCGCCGGCACTCGCCGCGGCCTGAGTGCGCAAGCGCGACGTCGGCGGCTGCGCCACCCAGTCGACGATTTGCGCGGCTTGAAACGCACCCGACAAGCGCTTGACTTCGGCGCCACGGCGCAGCATCACCATCGTCGGAATGCTGCGGATCGAAAAGCGCGACGCGCTCAGCGGATGGTTGTCGCTGTTGACCTTGACGAGCATCGCGCTGCCCTTCAGTGCGGCAGCGGCCTTCTCGAATTGCGGCGCCATCATGCGGCACGGGCCGCACCACGGCGCCCAGAAATCGACGACGACCGGCAGCTCGGTCTTGCTGACGACGGCGTCGAAGGTCGCATCGGTCAGCTCGACCGGCTGGCCGCTCAACACCGGCTTGCCGCAGCGCCCGCAAACCGGATCGTCGACGAGACGATCATCGGGAACACGGTTGACGGCGGTGCAATGCGGGCAGGCGATCAGCATGGTTCGAAGCGTTCAGCACAAGGTGCGATTTTGCGCGAGCGCGAAGGTTCCGTGGGCTCAATGACCCGATCCGGCGAGCGGATAACGCGGCGCCTCGCCGGGGACAGCGAGCATCGGGATGACGAGCTGCACATCGGGCGCAGCTTTTGCTAGAGCCTCGGCCGCCGCGGCCTGCGCCGCATTCGCGACGCAGCCTTGCAGGTAGACGAAGCGCCGCTCGGCGATGACCCAGATCGCGCTGTCGGCCATTGCCGCGTCGGCGCGCAGCGCGGCGACCACCGCGTCGGCGATGCGCGCGTCGTAGCGATACGCATTCGGCTCGCTGCACGTGCCGGCGAGCCAGCAACTGGTGCCGCGCTCGACGCGGTAATGCGCCTCCTGGTTGCGCTGCGTCTCGGTGTACGCCGGGCCGCGCGGCACAGCGCAGGCACGGCCCGCGGTCGCCTGCACGAACGGGTCGTGAAACGGGTTCAGTTGCAGCGCGTCGTCTTGCGCCGCGGCGTGGGCACAGGCGAGGCTCACGAGGAAGATCAAGCTGCGGCGCATCGCGTCTCGTCTTGCTGAGTCAGCTCGAATTCTGCAGCGTCTTCGCCACCGCGTCGCCGACCAGCTTCATGAAGGCCTGGACACGCGCGGTGCGGCGCAGATCGGGGTGGGTCAGGATCCACAGCGGCGTCGCCAGATCGTCGATCGCCCCCGAGATCGGCATCAGATCGGGCTCGCTCGCCGCGACGAAGGTCGGCAGCACGCCGACCGCGAGACCGGTGCGCAGCATCATGACCATGCTGTTGAACATGTCGACGCGCAGGCGCACTTGCTCGCTCGGAATGTGCTGCTGCATCCAGCGGCCGAATCGATTGGCCGCGCCTTCGCGCTCGAACGCGATCCACGGCGCTTTCGCGAGCAGCGCTGCCAGCGGCTGCTTGCGCTGCGGCAGACCGCTCGCGCCGCGTTTGACGTAGACCTTGTACTGCGCGGTGCCGAGCGTGCGTCCGACCCAATGCTCGGGCACCTGGCGCGACAAGCGCAGCGCGACGTCGGCCTGGCGGCGCGAGAGGTCGAGCAGCGCGGTGCTCTCGGCAACCTCGACCTCGATGCCCGGGTGCGTGTTGGCGAAATCGGCAAGCGCCTGCGGCAGCAGGTAGACCATCGTGACGAACGCGGTCGTGAGGCGCAGCGTGCCGGTCAGGCGCAGGTCGCGGCCGAGCAGGCGGCGCTCGATGTCGTCAATGCGCGGTGCGATCGCACGCGCCTCTTGCGCGAGCAGGTCGCCGGCCTCGGTCGGCACGTAGCCGCCGCGCTGACGCTCGAACAGCCGCGTGTTCAAGCGCGCTTCGAGCGCATCGAGCCGGCGCAGCGCGGTCGTGTGGTTGACGTCGAGCGCGCGCGCCGCGCCGGCGAGCGAGCCCGCGTCGGCCACCGCGAGCGCGACGCGCAAATCGTCCCAATCGAGTGCTGCCATTCCGAGAGGCTAATGTCGACTTTGCAAAAATGCAAACTCGAATTGCGGTTCGCCATCTTGAGCGTGCGTCGATGCAGACCTACAGTGAAGGCATTCCAAGCCCAACGGAGTCCGCCATGCAAGCCAGCTGGTTCTTCGCCACCACTCCCGCACCGCATCGCCCGCTGCCTGCGCTGCGCTCACGTCGCACCGCCCACAGCGCCACGCCGAGCTGGTGGACGCGCGCCGGCGAGCGCATCGTCGCCTGGGGCGAAAACGCGAATCACCATCGGATGGGCAGCTGGACGCAACGCTGATTCAAGGAGCTCACGATGCCGTTCATTCACATTCAATTCGCCGCCGCGCGCGGCAAATCGGTCCGCGACGAGACGCTCGCGCAAACGCTGACCCAGCTTGCTGGCAGCGTGCTGCGCAAAAAGCCCGAGGTCACCGCGGTGCGGGTCGAACGCGTCGCGCCCGAAGCGTGGTTCATTGGCGGACGAACGCTTGCGCAGCACGGACAAGCAAGCGCGCAGGTGCAGATCCAGATCACCGCGGGCACGAACAGCGCGGACGAGAAAGAGCGCTTCATCGCCGCGGTGTTCGACGAGTTGACGGCGCTGCTTGGGCAGCTGCATCCGGCGAGCTATGTCGTGGTCGACGAGATCGCGGCCGACAGCTGGGGCTACGGCGGCCGCACGCAGGCGGCGCGCGCCGCTCGCCCGCACGCTACAGCGGAAGCTCGGTGAAGTAGCGCCCGCCGTGAAAGATCAGCGGCGCCGCGTCGACGCGGCGCTCGCAGCGCTCGACTTCGCCGACGAAGATCACGTGGTCGCCTTCCTGGTACTGGCTGCGGTTGAAGCACTCGAAGACCGCGGCGGCGCCGTCGAGAATCGGCGCGCCGCCCGCGCCTTCGCGGAACACGACGCCGGCAAAGCGGTCGCGTGACTTGCCGGCGAACCGCTCGGCCAGCTCGCGCTGCTCGGCGGCGAGGATGTTGACCGCGTAATGCGAGCCGCGGGTGAACGCCGGCATCGACCCGGCACGCCGCGACAAGCTCCACAACACCAGCGGCGGCGCGAGCGACACCGACGCGAACGAGTTCGCCGTCAGCCCGAACAGCGTGCCGCTGGCGTCGCGTGCGGTGACGATGGTCACGCCGGTGGCGAACATCGCGAGCGCAGCCCGAAAGTCATGCGCAGAGAAGCTCGGCGCGAGCGCCTTGGTCGGTGCGGTCATGGCGATATTGTCCGAGATCGCCGCGCCATCGCGCGCCGGCCGGCGCAGCCGCCGCCTGTGATAGATTGCCCCGGCCCCATGAAAGACGAGCACGAACTCGAACTGCTGATCGCCTCGCGCTTTCCGATCATCGCGATCGAGACCTACGAGGAGCAGCGTGCGATCGAGTTGCTGACACGTTGCGCGTCGCGCCGCAAGCTGCCGGTGTTCACCTGGTCGCTGACCAGCGGCTGGAAGGCGGCGCACATGCAGCTGCCGCTGGCGACGACGCAGGACCCGGCGGCGGCGCTGCGCCACGTGAGCCAGGTGCGCCAACCCGGCGTCTGGGCGCTGCTCGACTTTCACCCCTTTCTCAACGACCCGCTGCATGTGCGGCTGATGAAAGAGATCGCGGTCGACTACGACCGCGTGCCGCGCACGCTGGTGCTGATGAGCCACCGTGCAGTGGTGCCGCCCGAGCTCGACAAGCTCGTCGTTCGGTTCGCGCTGTCGCTGCCCGACGAAGGCGGAATCCAGCAGATCGTCAAGGAAGAGGTGCAAGGCTGGCAGACGCGCAACGCGCCGCGCCAGGTGCAGGGCCACCGCGACGCCTATGCAGCGCTGCTGCGGCACCTGCGCGGCCTCACCGAGCCCGACGTGCGCCGGCTCGTGCGCCAGGCGATCGAATACGACGGCATGATCGACTTCGCCGACGTGCCGCGGCTGATCGCGCAGAAGCATGAGATCCTGAGCCGCGACAGCAGCTTGTCGTTCGAGCTCGACACCGGCCGCTTCGCCGACGTGGCCGGCCTGGCGGCGCTGAAGCAGTGGCTGGATCGGCGGCGTGCGCCGTTTCTCGACGACGTCGGCGCGCAAGGGCTCGACGTTCCCAAGGGCATCATGCTGCTCGGCGTGCAGGGCTGCGGCAAGAGCCTCGCGGCGAAAGCGGTGGCAGGCACCTGGGGCATTCCGCTGATGCGGCTCGACTTCGGTGCGCTGTTCAACAAGTTCCTCGGCGAGACCGAGCGCAATCTTCGCGAGGCGCTGAAAGCGGCCGAATCGATGGCGCCTTGCGTGCTGTGGATCGACGAGATCGAGAAGGGCTTGACCGGCAATGGCAACAACGACAACGGCGAGTCGCGCCGCGTGCTCGGCACGCTGCTGACCTGGATGGCCGAGCGCGCGAGCCGCGTCTTCATCGTCGCCACGTCGAACGACATCGAAGCCCTGCCGCCCGAGCTGATTCGCAAGGGCCGGCTCGACGAGATCTTCTTCGTCGACCTGCCCGATGCGGCGACGCGCGAGGAGATCTTTCGCATTCATCTGCGCAAGCGCGGTCAGGATGCCGAGCGCTTCGACCTGCAGCGACTGACCGCGCTGGCCGACGGCTTCTCCGGCGCCGAAATCGAGCAGGCCATCATCTGCTCGCTGTACGAAGCGCATGCGCAAGGGCGAGCCTCCGACGCCGATCTGGTCGCCGCCGAGATCGTCCGCACCCACCCGCTGTCGGTCGTGATGGCCGAGCGCATCGAGGCGCTGCGCGCCTGGGCAGCCGAGCGCACGGTCAAGGCCGATTGATTGCGGGCCGGCGTCGGAATAAGCCCACCGGCCCGCGCGTACACCCGACGTGACTGCACCGACTGCATTCCGCCAGCAGCTGCTGACGACGATCCCGCGCTTGCGCCGCTATG
>VBCQ01000025.1 GCA_005882155.1 Betaproteobacteria bacterium | reverse complement strand
TGCCGAGCTGCTCGACCATCTTGTTGATCGTCTTCGCGGTGCGCAGGAACTCGCCTTCGAGCTCGCGGCCCTCGACCTCGAGCGCCATCGACTTCGACAAGTCGCCTTGCGCGACGGCACCGATCACGCGCGCCACTTCGGAGGTCGGGTGCACGAGGTCGTCGATCAGCGAATTGATGCATTCGATCGACTCGCCCCAGAAGCCGCGCTTCTCGTTCAGCGACGCGCGCTGCTTGAGCTTGCCCTCTTTGCCGACGACCTGGCGCAACCGCGCGAGCTCGGCCGCCATCGCGGCGTTCTGCTCGACGACGTCGTTGAACACGTCGGCCACCTTGCCCGACAAGCCGGGCCAGTGCAGCGGCAATCGAACGCTGGCGTCTCTTCGTAGCCGATCATGGCGCGTCCCGAGTTGTGCCCAGTTCTGCAAGTGTGCGACTGATGCTGCGCGTCTGACAGCACGCCTCGTGCCACGCTGCGGCAAATTACGCAGGCGCGTCGATTGCTAAATCGCTGTCGAGGTGACAACCGCTTACAGCGCGTATCGCGCATCGCGCCGATAGCGGTCTCACCACGGGTAGCTGCAATATTTACAGCGCCGTTTGCACGCGCCGGGCATTCGCACCCACGGGTTTCTCCCCGTCAGATTCCCTGGGTCGCGAAGGGTGCCGGCGCGTGCGCCAGTGCAGCGACCGCACTCGCGGACTCACCCTTTAAGCGATGGTCGGACCAGACCTGGCGCCAGCGCCGCGCGCCGGGCAGCCCGTTGCGCAAGCCGAGCATGTGCCGCACGACACGCGACCACGGCTCGCCGCTCGCGCCGACGCGCTCCATGTACGCGACCATCGCGGCCTCGACCTGCGCGCGGTCGAGCATGGCCGGCTCAGCGCCGAAGTAGAGCGCGTCCCACTCGGCCATCAGCCAGGGGTTGTGATACGCCTCGCGGCCGAGCATCACGCCGTCGACATGCTGCAGTTGTTCGACGATTTGCGAATGCGTCGCGACGCCGCCGTTGAGCACGATCGTCAGCGTCGGGAAGTCGCGCTTGAGTCGGTGGACCATCTCATAGCGCAGCGGCGGCACCTCCCGGTTTTCTTTCGGGCTGAGGCCCTTGAGCCAAGCGTTGCGAGCGTGGACGATGAAGACCTCGCAGCCGGCCTCGGCGACGGTGCCGACGAAGTCGCGCGCAAACTCGTAGTCCTCGGTCCGATCGATGCCGATGCGGTGCTTGACCGTCACCGGGATCGCGACCGCGTCGCGCATCGCCTTCACGCCGTCGGCCACCGTCTGCGGCTCAGCCATCAGACAGGCGCCGAACGCGCCGCGCTGCACCCGCTCGCTCGGGCAGCCGCAATTGAGGTTGACTTCGTCGTAGCCCCAGTCCTCGGCTAGCCGCGCGCAATGCGCGAGGTCGCACGGCTCGCTGCCGCCGAGCTGCAGCGCAACCGGATGCTCTTCGTCGTTGAACGCCAGATGGCGCGGCACATCGCCGTGCAGCAGCGCCCCGGTCGTCACCATCTCGGTATACAGCCGCGTGTGCTTCGTCAGCAGGCGATGGAAATAGCGGCAATGGCGATCGGTCCAGTCCATCATCGGGGCGATGGACAGGCGCCAGGGGGAGTAAGGCGAGGCGGAATTCACGACCTCGATTGTCTCTGGTCAGTACGCCTCGCTGATGCCGGAGAATGCAAGCCTGACGGAGCGATGACCCCGATGACGAGCGCGCTGCAAGCGATCCCCGAATGGCACGACGTCGACGCTGAGACATTTCGGCGCGACATCGCGACGCAATATCGGCCTGCGGTCTTGCGCGGCCTTGTCAAAGACTGGCCGGCAGTTCGCCAGTCGGCCATCTCGCCCGAAGCGCTTTGCCGCTACCTGATCGAGCGCGACAACGGCAGCGATGTCGACGCGATCATGACGCCGCCCGAGGCGCAGGGCCGCATCTTCTACAACGCCGAGATGGACGGCTTCAACTTCCTGCGCAACCGCTTGCCGATCTCGCGCGTCATCGAGCAGGTGCTGCGCTATTCCTTGTTCGCCCATCCGCCGGCAGTGGCGGTTCAAAGCGCGTTGATCGCGGGCTGTCTGCCGAGCTTGCTGCGCGATCACCCGATGCCGCTGCTCGATGAATCGATTGCACCGCGAATCTGGCTCGGCAACGCGATCACGACGCCGGCGCATGTCGACGAGTCGAACAACATCGCCTGCGTGGTCAGCGGGCGCCGACGTTTCACGTTGTTCCCGCCCGAGCAGGTACGCAACCTGTACATCGGGCCGCTAGATTTCAACCCGACCGGCACGACGCCGATCAGCCTCGTGTCGTTCAGGCAGCCCGACTTCGAGCGCTTTCCGCGCTTTCGCGACGCGCTCGCCGCAGCACTCGTCGCCGAGCTCTCGCCCGGCGACGCGATCTTCATTCCGGCGCTGTGGTGGCATCACGTCGAGTCGCTGAATGCGGTGAATCTGCTCGTCAACTACTGGTGGTACGACAGCGCCGATCCGCGCCGGCAACCCGCGTCGGGGCTCGACGCGCTGCTGCATTGCCTGCTCAATTTGAAAGGCCTTGCACCCGAGCATCGGGCCGCGTGGGGCGCCCTGTTCAATCACTATCTGTTCGACGCCGACAGCGATCCGGCCGGCCACATTCCACCGCATCGGCGTGGCGTCCTTGGCGACCTGTCGCCCGAGCGGGTGCAGGAGATTCGCAAGATCCTGATCGGCAAGCTGCAGCAGTAACGAGACGGAACGAATGCGACCCGTCACGGTCCATCGAACCTGCCAAATCAACACGGAGAGCCCGTTGTCTGGGCCACGACATTGAGCGCTAGCCCATTGACAGCGCGGCGCCTTCCGCCGCTTGCAAAATATTCACTGAGCTTCGGTTTCGTCGCCTGCATCGCGTGGCTGCTCGTCTCGCGACTGCAGTCGACGGACTGGCACGCGATCGTCGCGTCGCTCGACGCGTTCTCTACACCATTGCTGCTGGCGGGCGGCGCACTCACCGCGCTGAGCTACGCCGTGTATTGCTGCTTCGACCTGCTCGGCCGGCGCTACACCGGGCACCGGTTGACGAACCCGCAAGTGCTGAAAGTCTCGTTCGTCAGCCACGCCTTCGGACTCAATTTCGGCGTGGCCGGCGTCGGCTTTCGCTTCAGGCTTTATTCGCTTCTCGGCGTTGGCCCGGCGATCGTTGCGCGCGTGTACGCGGTGTCGGTCGGCTCGAACTGGCTCGGCTTCTCGGTGCTTGCCGGTGCGATGCTCGTCGCCCGCCTGGTCACGCTGCCTGCCGGCTGGCATCTTGGCGAGGTCATGCTTCAAGGCGTCGGCTTCGCGCTGCTCGCCGGTGCGGCCGGCTACCTCGCGTTGTGCGGCATGTCGACGCAACGCCACTGGACCGTCTTCGGCCAGCAGATCGATTTGCCATCGCTGCGATTCGCATTCGCTCAATGCGTGCTGTCGGCGCTGAACTGGCTGCTGATCGCCGGCGTGCTGTACGTGCTGCTGCAGCAGAAGGTTGAGCTGACCATCGTGCTCGGCGTGTTGCTGGTCAACGCGCTCGCGCTGGCCGTTGCCGATGTTCCCGGCGGGCTCGGCGTGACCGAAGCGGTGTTCCTCGCGATGCTCGCGCCGCGGATGCCGGTCGCGGAACTGCTGGCCGCGCTGGTGGCGTATCGAGCGATCTACTTTCTGGGGCCGCTGGCGCTGGCGTTGCTGATGTACTTGCGGGCCGAGACGAATCGTGCGGGACGCACGGGCGCTGCGCACCGCAGCGGGCCCGCGCACCGCTGCTCATTCAAATGAGATCACCAGCTTGGGCCTCAGTGTTGTCGAGTCTGCATACTCGCTGGTGTAGAACCTTTTCAGGCTCTTGGTGTCGCCGCTCACGCCGAGCAGTCGCCAGCGGTGGGCTCCAACGACAGTCCACTGGACTGTCGTTGAGCGAATCCGAGAGGGTTCGTCCAGCCTGCGGCTGCGCCAACAGAAACGCCACCCGAGGGGGTGGCGTTTTTGTTGGCGGAGCCGGAGGGATTCGAACCCTCGATGCAGGTTTTGCCCGCATACTCCCTTAGCAGGGGAGCACCTTCGGCCTCTCGGTCACAGCTCCGGAAATCAGCCGCGATTCTAACCGAGCACGGGTGAAATTCACGCTGGCGGCAGGTCCATTTCGAAGGCCTTGTGCAGCGCGCGCACTGCGAGCTCCATGTACTTCTCGTCGATCACGTTGATGCCTTCTTCGCTCAGCGCGGCGAACATCTTGCTCGCGACGCCGACATGCGAACGCATGCCGATGCCGACGATGCTGACCTTGCAGATCTTGGTGTCGCCCGACAGCGCCGCCGCACCGGTCTTCGGGATCACCGTGCTCTTCAACAGCTCCATCGTGCGCGCGTAGTCGTTGCGGTGCACGGTGAACGAGAAGTCGGTCTTGCCCTCGTGCGAGACGTTCTGGATGATCACGTCGACATCGATGTTGGCTTCGGCCACGGGCCCGAGGATCTGGTACGCGATGCCGGGCTTGTCGGGCACGCCGAGCACGCTCACCTTGGCTTCGTCGCGGTTGAAGGCAATGCCCGATACAACGGCTTGTTCCATTTTCTCGTCTTCCTCGTAAGTGATCAGGGTGCCCGATTTGGCTTCCTCGTCGATCGCGATGTCCCACGGCGTGAAGCTCGACAGCACGCGCATCGGCACGCGGTACTTGCCGGCGAATTCGACCGACCGGATCTGCAGCACTTTCGAGCCCAGGCTCGCCATCTCGAGCATCTCTTCGAAGCTGATCGTATGCAGCCGGCGCGCCTCGGCGACGATTCGCGGGTCGGTGGTGTAGACGCCGTCGACGTCGGTGAAGATCAGGCACTCGTCGGCCTTCATCGCCGCGGCCACTGCCACTGCCGAGGTGTCGGACCCGCCTCGGCCGAGCGTCGTGATGTGGCCATCGGGGTCGATGCCCTGAAAGCCGGTGATGATGACGACCTTGCCCTCGGCCAGGTCGGCGCGCACGCGCTGGTCGTCAATGCGCTGGATGCGCGCCTTCGTGAACGATGAGTCGGTTTCGATCGGCACTTGCCAGCCGGTGTAGCTGACCGAGCGCATGCCTTCGGCTTGCAGCGCGATCGCGAGCAGGCCGACCGAGACCTGTTCGCCGGTCGACGCGATCATGTCGAGCTCGCGCTGCAGCTCGGGGGTCGTGAGGTCGGGCGAGAGCTCTTTCGCGAGGCCAAGCAGGCGGTTCGTTTCGCCGCTCATCGCCGACGGAACGACAACCATCTGGTGGCCGGCGCGGGCCCACTTCGCGACTCGCTTGGCGACGTTGCGGATGCGCTCGGTCGAGCCCATCGAGGTGCCGCCGTATTTGTGAACGATGAGTGCCATGAAGATGTGGAATCGCGAAGGAACGAAAGCGGTCGCGCCGCAGAACGTGAACCGCGAATTCTAGCTGCGGCGTCACGGCGCTTCGCTGACGCGACACCTACAAGCGATGCCAGTGCAGCGCCACTTGCGCCTGTCCCGGCAGCGCGATGACCCGCGCGTCGATGCCGAGACCCGGCACGAAGACGAGCTGGCCGCCGCTGTAGACGAGCGGCCCGTCGCGCTGCCAATTCGGCACTGCAGCGGCCTGGAACTGCTTCTTCAGGCTGCGCGGCGGTCGGCCGATGCCGGCTTGGAATTGCTCGCCGCCTTCGCGCCGCTTCAGCTCGAGACGAGCGAGCCAGGCGAGCTGCTCGCCGCCTTCGCGCCGCTTCAGCTCGAGACGAGCGAGCCAGGCGAGCGGCACGCCGCCTTCGTCGACGCGCGTGGCTTCGAGGCAGCCGCCCCAGCCGGGCAGCGCGTAGCGGCCGGCGCGGCGAATGCTTAACGTCGACTCCGGCGCGCGCGCCGGCTCGTCGCTCGGCGTGGCATCGACGAAGCGCAACACGCCGCGGTAACGCTTCAAGCTGCCCGCGCTGAACGCCCACTGCGCCGCGCCGCTGCCGGGCAACTCGCTCATCAATCGCGCGACGAGGCTGGCCGACGCTGCGTGGCCGCTGCAATTGCGCAGCCACGCGCGCAGCACGTTGCTGCGGCGGGGCGGCGAAAGCGCAATCCAGGCTCGCAAATGAAGGCCCGCAGAGTCGGCAACAGATCCCATGTCGAGCACCGCGAGCTCATTCAGGCAAGCCGCTGCTTCCTGCGCCCAATTCGCCGACTCGGCGAGCGTCGCTTCGGCTTGCGGGAACGCGGCAGTCAGTGCCGGCCAAACCTCGAGCCGCAAGCGATTGCGTGCGAAGCGGACGTCGACGTTGCTGTCATCGTCGACGAACGAGAGACGATGACGCCGCAGATACGCGTCGATGCGCTCGCGCGGCACGTCGAGCCACGGCCGCATCCACGCGACGCCGTCGCGCTCGACCGCCTGAGGCATGCCGGCCAGACCCGCGATGCCGGCGCCGCGCAGCGCTTGCAGCAACACCGTCTCGGCCTGGTCGCGCCGGTGATGCGCGAGCAGCACCAGCGACACAGCGTGATCCGTCGCCATCTGGCGCAGCGCCCGATAGCGCGCCTGCCGTGCCCACGCCTCGACGCTCTCGCCTTTCGCCGGACGCGCGGCGATAAGGAGCGCCACGAAGCGAACCGGCCAACCGCGATCGGCCCAGCGTCCGCATTGCGACTCAGCATGCGCCTGCCACGCATCGGCGTGCGTGCTCAAGCCGTGATTGACATGCAGCGCGAAGACCTCGATGCCCTGCGCGGCAGCGGCCTTCGCGGTCGCATGAAGCAGCGCCGTGGAGTCGCGCCCGCCGCTGTAGGCGACGGCGACGCGCGGCGTGTCCACGGTGCGTGTCAGCGTTCGGTCGTGTCGTTGAAGCGGCCGTAGGACTGCAGGCGCTCGTAGCGGCGTTGCAGCAGCTCCTTGGCGCTCAGATCGCTGACCTGGCGCAGCGCGTCGTTGAGCGCGCGCTTCAAGTAGGCTGACATCTGCTTGATGTCGCGGTGCGCGCCGCCGACCGGCTCGTTGACGATCTTGTCGACGACGCCGAGCGCCTTCAGCCGGTGCGCCGTGATCCCGAGTGCATCGGCCGCGTCGGAGGCGCGCTCCGAGGTCTTCCACAGAATCGATGCGCAGCCTTCGGGCGAGATCACCGAGTAGATCGAGTACTGCAGCATCAGCAGCTGGTCGCCGACGCTGATGGCCAGCGCGCCGCCTGAGCCGCCTTCGCCGATGATCGTCACGATGATCGGCACTTCGAGCTGCGCCATCTCGAAGATGTTGCGGCCGATCGCTTCGGACTGACCGCGCTCTTCGGCGCCGATGCCCGGATACGCACCCGGCGTGTCGACGAAGGTGAACACCGGCAGGCCGAACTTCTCGGCGAGCTTCATCAGCCGGAGCGCCTTGCGATAGCCCTCGGGGCGCGACATGCCGAAGTTGCGCAGCCCGCGCTCCTTGGTGTCGCGGCCCTTCTGGTGGCCGATGACCATGCAGGCTTGGCCATTGAAGCGCGCGAGGCCGCCGACGATCGACTGGTCATCGGCGAAGTGGCGGTCGCCGTGCAGCTCCTGGAAGTCGGTGAAGATGTCGTTGACGTAGTCGAGCGTGTAGGGTCGCTGCGGGTGGCGCGCGATCAGCGTCACCTGCCATGGCGACAGGCTTGAGTAGATGTCTTTCGTGAGCTGCAGGCTTTTCTTGCAGAGGCGGTCGATCTCTTCGGAGATGTCGACCGCCGATTCGCTCTGCACGTAGCGCAGTTCTTCGATCTTGGTTTCGAGCTCGGCGACCGGCTGTTCGAATTCGAGGAAATGTCGTTTGCTCATTCTTCGCGGTCCTTCGCGCCGTAATCAAGCGCGGGGTCAGTAGTCTACCGGCAGCGGGTCGAGACTGCGCCAGATGTACCAGGTTGCAACCGAACGAAATGGCGCCCAGGCGTCACCGACTTCACGCGCCTCGGCGCGCGACACCGGCTCGCCGCTGAAGTAATTGACGCTGATGCCCTTGATGAGGCCCAGGTCGTCGAGCGGCAACACGTTCGGGCGCATCAAGTGAAAGATGAGGAACATCTCGGCAGTCCAGCGGCCGATGCCGCGAATCGCGACCAGCTCTTCGATGATGGCCTCGTCGTCCATCTGCTGCCACAGCGGCACATGGACCGAGCCCGACTCGAAGTGCGCCGCGAGGTCGACGAGGTACTCGACCTTGCGTGCCGAGAGGCCCGCCGCACGCATCACTGCCGCTTCGAGCGCGCGTCTTGCTGTCGGGCGCCAGCGCGGCAAAACGGCCCCACACCGACTGCGCTGCCTTGACCGAAATCTGCTGGCCGACGATCGAGCGCGCGAGCGTGGTGAATGCATCGCCGCGGCTTTGCAGCCGGCCTTCACCGAGCTGCGGGATCAGCTTGCGCATCACGCGGTCGCGCTTGGACAAATGCTTGCACGCCTCGTCCCAGTAGCCGGGCGTGACATCGGGCACTGTCATGCCTTCACCCATGTCGTGCCCTGCGGCGAGTCTTGCAGCACGATGCCTCGTGCGGCGAGGTCTTTGCGGATCTGGTCGGCGCGCGCGAAGTCGCGCGAGCTCTTGGCCGCTGCGCGCTCCGCGATCAACTGGTTGATGCTCGCCTCGTCGACCGCGCTGCCGCCTTGCAGGTAGTCGCGCGGCGACTGCTGGAGCACCCCGAGCGTTGCGGCGAGGCCCTTGAGCAGCGCGGCAGTTTGCGGCGAGCGTGTGCGGTTGAGTTCACTTGCGAGCGCACGAAATGCGGCGGCCTGCGGCTGCGTCCAGTCGACTGCGGTGTCGCCCACCTCGACACCGTCGAGCGCGGTATACAGGCGCCGCAATGCATGGCGCGCGTCGTCGAGATTGGTGTCGCTGAAATTGAATGGGCTGCGATAGTGGGTTCGCAGCATGAAGTAGCGCAGCGTCTCGCCGTCGTAGCGCTTCAGTACGTCGCGGATAGTGAAAAAATTGCCCACCGACTTCGACATCTTTTCGTTGTCGACGTTGAGGAAGCCGTTGTGCAGCCAATAGTTGACGAAGCGCTTGCCGGTCGCGCCTTCGCTTTGCGCGATCTCGTTCTCGTGGTGTGGGAACTGCAGGTCCATGCCGCCGCCGTGGATGTCGAACTGCTCGCCCAGAATGGCGCAGCTCATCGCCGAGCATTCGATGTGCCAGCCCGGTCGGCCGGGACCGAATTCGCTGTCCCACTTCGCGTCGTCGGGCTCGCTCTCTTTCGCGGCCTTCCAGAGCACGAAATCGAGCGGGTCTTCTTTGCCGTCGAGCACCGCGACGCGCTCGCCGGCGCGCAATTGGTCGATCGACTTGCCCGACAGCTTGCCGTAGCCGGGAAACTTGCGCACCGCGAAGTTCACGTCGCCGCCGCTCGCTCGATAGGCCAGACCCTTGCGCTCGAGCGTGCCGATCATCGAGACCATCTGCGGCACGTACTGCGTCGCGCGCGGCTCGTGCGTCGGCGCGAGGATGCCCAAGGCGCCGATGTCTTCGTGCATCGCGGCGGTCATCTCGTCGGTGAGCTCGCGGATCGGGATCTTGCGCTCGAGCGCGCGCTTGATGATCTTGTCTTCGATGTCAGTGATGTTGCGAACATAGGTGACCTTGTAGCCCAGCGTTCGCAGCCAGCGGTAGACGACGTCGAAGGCCATCAGGAAGCGCGCGTGGCCGACGTGGCACAGGTCGTAGATCGTCATGCCGCACACGTACATGCGGACGTGATTCGGCTCGATCGGCGTGAAGGTCTCGGTCTCGCGAGACAGCGTGTTGTGGATGCGCAGGGTCATGGGCCGATGGGGAGTCAGGCCCACAACAGGGCGTCGGAAAACGTTGCCACGTTCTTTTCTGTCGGATGGTTGGGATGCCGCGCGTGTCTCTCTCGTGCGGTGCGAGCAAGCCAGCGTCGAGGCCTGCTCTACAATGAAATCAGTATAGCGGGGCCGCTCAAATGCGGTTGTCATTTGCACGATCGTTTTGCCTCGCACTGTCTCAGCGCATCCATGCTTCGTTCCCTCTTTCGCAACGTTGCCCACGTGCTCGTCGGCTGTTGTGTTTTCGCCAGCGCCGCATCGGCGGACGAGGCGAGCGACATCAACGCGATGTTCCGCGCGGGCCAGACGACCGAAGCATTGGCGCGGCTCGACAAACTGCTCGAAGCGCGGCCGAAGGATGCACCGTTGCGCTTTCTCAAAGGCGTGCTGCTCAACGACAGCCAGCGGCGCAGCGATGCCGCCGCGGTCTTCCAGCAACTGAGCGTCGACTATCCGGAATTGCCCGAGCCGTACAACAATCTCGCGGTCATCTATGCCGCGCAAGGCGATTACGACAAGGCGCGCGCCGCGCTCGAAGCCGCGTTGCGCGCGCAGCCGGGCTACGCGGTGGCGCATCAGAACCTGGGCGACGTCTACGTGCAGCTCGCACGCCAGTCGTATTCGCAAGCGCTGAAGCTCGACCCGTCGAACACCACGCTCGCGCCGAAACTCGCGCTGCTGCGCGAGCTCACGAAACCGGTCACTTCGACCAGCGCGAAAAGTCCCCCTCCTTGAACCGAAAGAGATTTTCAATGACGTCCGTTTCTCGATTGACTACTGGTTCGCGCTGGCCTGGCGTCGCAGCGCTCGCATTGACGCTGCTCGCTGCGCCGCTCGCGTTGGCGCAGAAGGTCAAGCTCGCCACGTCGATGGGCGACATCGTGGTCCAGCTCGACGCCGCCAAGGCGCCGAAGACGGTCGACAACTTCCTGCAGTACGTGAAGGCCGGCCACTACAACGGCACGGTGTTTCATCGCGTGATCGACAACTTCATGATCCAGGGCGGCGGCATGACCGCCAATCTGGACGAGAAGCCGACGCGCGCGCCGATCCCGCTCGAAAGCCGCAATGGCCTCGTCAACAACCGCGGCACGATCGCGATGGCGCGCACCCAAGATCCGAATTCGGCGACCAGCCAGTTCTTCATCAACGTGAAGAACAACGACTTCCTCAACGCGGCCCAGTCGCGCGACGGCAACGGCTACGCGGTGTTCGGAAAGGTGATCTCGGGCATGGACGTGGTCGACAAGATTCGCGCCGTCCCGACCGGCAAGATGGGACCCGACGTGCCGGACGAGCCCATCGTCATCAAGCAAGCCACTGTGGAGAAATGAAATGACCCAACACGTCGAACTGCAAACCAACCACGGCAACATCCGCATCGCGCTCGACGACGCGAAGGCGCCCGAGTCGGTGAAAAACTTTCTCTCCTACGTGAACAAGGGCCACTACAACGGCACGGTGTTTCACCGCGTCATCAAGGGCTTCATGATCCAAGGCGGCGGCTTCGAGGCGGGCATGAAACAAAAGCCGACCGACGCGCCGGTGCGCAACGAAGCGAACAACGGCCTGAAGAACGACCGCTGCACCGTCGCGATGGCGCGCACGTCCGACCCGCACTCGGCCACCGCGCAGTTCTTCATCAACGCCAACGACAACGAGTTTCTCAACTTCAAGTCCGAGAGCGCAAGCGGCTGGGGCTACGCCGTGTTCGGCAAGGTGGTCGGCGGCACCGAGGTCGTCGACGCGATCGAGCGCGTGAAGACCGGCAACAAGGGCTCGCACAACGACGTGCCGCTCGAAGACGTGGTGATCACGCAGGCCGTCGTGGTCTGAGGCAGGACGCAGCGATGGCAGACGCTGCATCGGCACTGCCCGCGTTCGCGCAGCTGAGCGCGCCCGACACATGGCGCGCGATCGAGTTCGTCAGCGACCTGCATCTGGGCGACGACACGCCGCTCACGTTCGATGCGTTCGCGCGCTACCTGCGCCGCACCGACGCCGACGCGGTGTTCATCCTCGGCGACTTGTTCGAAGTCTGGGTCGGCGACGACGCGCGCGATCATGGCGTCGAAGCGCAGTGCGCCGAACTGCTCGCCGACGCGGCGAAGCAGCGCTTCATCGGCTTCATGCATGGCAACCGTGACTTCCTCGTCGGCGCCGAGTTGCTCGATGCCTGCGGCGTCGTGTTCGTCGCCGACCCCACCGTGCTGTGCGCTTTCGGCCAGCGTCTGCTGCTGACGCACGGCGACGCGCTGTGCTTGTCGGACACGGCCTACCAGCGCTTTCGCGCGCTGGTTCGAAGCGACGAATGGCAGCGTGATTTCCTCACTCAGCCACTGGCCGAGCGGCGCAACGCGGCGCGTCGGATGCGTGAGGAAAGCCAGCAGCGCAAGCGCGAGCAGCGAGGCGGCGAATGGTTCGACGTCGACGCCGACGAGGCGCTGCGCTGGATGCGCGCGGCCGGCACGCCGGTGCTGATCCACGGCCACACCCATGTGCCCGGCAGCAACGCACTGGCCGCCGGGTTCGAGCGCCATGTGCTCAGCGACTGGGACCTCGATCACCCCCACGCCGCGCCGCGCGCCGAGGTCTTGCGCTGGCAGCGCAGCGGCTTGGCGCGAGTCGCGTCGGCGTGATGTTGAACCGCTGGTGGTCGGGGCTGCGCAAGCTGCGCGACGAGCGCACGCTGCGCCAGCGCGCGATTCCCGATGCGCTGTGGCAACTGACGCTCGCGCGCTACCCGTTCCTCGCGCAGCGCGCGGCGCGCGATCTCGACGCGCTGCGTGAGCTCGCCACGCTGTTTCTCGCGCGCAAGGAGTTCACCGGCGCGCAAGGGTTCGAGATCAGCGACGAGATCGCAGTGGCGGTCGCGGCGCAAGCCTGCCTGCCGGTGCTGCGCCTCGGGTTGGATGCCTACGACGGCTTCGTCGGCATCGTGATGCACTCCGACGAGGTCGTCGCGCGGCGCGAGATCACCGACGAATCGGGCGTCGTTCACCAGTACGACGAGACGCTGACCGGGGAGGCGATGGAAGGCGGACCGGTGATGCTGTCGTGGCACGACGTCGAGTCCGCCGGCGAGTCGGCCGAGTGGGGCTACAACGTCGTCATCCACGAGTTCGCCCATGTCCTCGACATGCGCGACGGCCTCGCCGACGGCGTGCCGCTGCTGAGCGACCGCGCGGCGCGCGAGCGCTGGCTGCGGGTGATCAACGCCGAGTATTCGAGCTTCTGCGATGCGGTCGACAGCGGACACGACACACGGCTCGATCCCTACGGTGCGGAGTCGATCGACGAGTTCTTCGCCGTGGCGAGCGAAGTTTTCTTTGTCGCACCGGCGGACTTGGAGCAGGAGCACCCCGCCCTGTATTCGCTGCTCGCCGGCTACTACGAGCAGGACCCAGCCGCCGACATGGCGCAAGAATGAACAAGGGGCCCGTGGGCCCCTTGTCTTGCAACGCTGCAGTCGAACAATCAGGCGGTGGCCGGCTCAGCCTTCGGCTTGTCGCTCTTGCGCGCCGGCTGAATGTCGAGCACCGGCTTGTCGTCGGCATCGATGTCGACCGACAGGCGGCCGCCTTCGACCAAGCGACCGAACAGCAGCTCGTCGGCCAGTGCGCGCCTGATCGTGTCCTGGATCAGGCGCTGCATCGGGCGCGCGCCCATCAGCGGATCGAAGCCCTTCTTCGCCAGGTGCTTGCGCAATGCATCGGTGAATGTCACCTCGACCTTCTTCTCGGCGAGCTGGCCTTCGAGCTGCAGCAAGAACTTGTCGACCACCCGCAGGATGATCTCTTCGTCGAGCGCGCGGAAGCTCACGACCGCGTCGAGGCGGTTGCGGAACTCGGGCGTGAACAGCCGCTTGATGTCGGCCATCTCGTCGCCCTGCTCGCGCGCATTGGTGAAGCCGATCGTCGCCTTGTTCATCGTCTCGGCGCCGGCGTTGGTGGTCATCACGATGATGACGTTGCGGAAGTCGGCCTTGCGCCCGTTGTTGTCGGTCAGCGTGCCGTGATCCATCACTTGCAACAGCACGTTGAAGACGTCGGGGTGCGCCTTCTCGATCTCGTCCATCAGCAGCACCGCGTGCGGCTTCTTGCTGATCGCCTCGGTCAGCAGACCGCCCTGGTCGAAGCCGACATAGCCCGGCGGCGCGCCGATCAAGCGGCTCACCGCATGGCGCTCCATGTACTCGCTCATGTCGAAGCGGATCAGCTCGATGCCGAGCACGAACGCGAGCTGGCGCGCCACCTCGGTCTTGCCGACGCCGGTCGGACCGGAGAAGAGGAACGAGCCGATCGGCCGATCGGGCTTGCCGAGCCCCGAGCGCGCCATCTTGATCGCCGAGGCGAGCGCCTCGATCGCCGGCTCCTGGCCGAACACGACGCTGTTCAGATCGCGATCCAATGTCTTCAGCTTCGAGCGGTCGTCGCTCGACACGCTGGCCGGAGGAATGCGCGCGATCTTCGCGACGATCTCTTCGACCTCGCTGCGCGTGATCGTTTTCTTCTGCTTGTTCTTCGGCAGGATGCGTTGCGCCGCACCGGCTTCGTCGATCACATCGATCGCCTTGTCAGGCAGATGCCGGTCGTTGATGAACTTGGC
Source organism: Betaproteobacteria bacterium (assembly GCA_005882155.1). Taxonomy (GTDB): domain Bacteria; phylum Pseudomonadota; class Gammaproteobacteria; order Burkholderiales; family Burkholderiaceae_C; genus Albitalea. Next base: position 14,025 of record VBCQ01000025.1, on the reverse strand, counting down.
CGACAGCTCAGCCGCCGCCTGCAGCGCACCGAGCGCGTACTTCACGCTGTGGTGCTCTTCGAAGCGCGACTTCAGGCCTTTGAGAATCTCGATCGTCTGCTCGACCGACGGCTCGACGACGTCGATCTTCTGGAAGCGACGTGACAGCGCAGCGTCCTTCTCGAAGATGCCGCGGTACTCGCTGAAGGTCGTCGCGCCGATGCACTTCATCGTGCCTGAGCTCAATGCGGGCTTGAGCAGATTGCTCGCGTCGAGCGTGCCGCCCGACGCCGCACCGGCGCCGATCAGCGTGTGGATCTCGTCGATGAACAGCACCGAGTTCGGCTGGTCCTTCAGGTGCTTCAACACGCCTTTCAAGCGCTGCTCGAAGTCGCCACGGTACTTCGTGCCGGCGAGCAACGCGCCCATGTCGAGCGCGTAGACCGTCGCGTTGGCAAGCACCTCGGGCACCTCGGCCTGCGTGATGCGCCATGCCAGGCCTTCGGCGATCGCCGTCTTGCCGACACCGGCTTCGCCGACCAAGAGCGGATTGTTCTTGCGCCGGCGGCAGAGGATTTGAATGACGCGCTCGACCTCGAGCTCGCGGCCGATCAGCGGATCGATCTTGCCGTCGCGCGCGAGTTGGTTCAGGTTCTGCGTGAATTGGTCAAGCGGCGAACCCTTGCCGTCGCCCTCTTCCTTCTCGGTCTCGGCGCCGTTCGCTTCGTTGGACTTCGCCGGCTCCGGCGGGTCGGATTTCTTGATGCCGTGGGCAATGAAGTTCACCACGTCGAGCCGCGTCACGCCTTGCTGGTGCAGGTAGTACACCGCGTGCGAATCCTTCTCGCCGAAGATCGCGACCAGCACGTTGGCTCCGGTCACTTCTTTCTTACCGCTGCCGGTGGACTGCACATGCATGATCGCGCGCTGGATCACGCGCTGGAAACCAAGAGTGGGCTGCGTGTCGACCTCGTCCGAGCCGCCGACGGTGGGCGTGTTCTCCTTGATGAACTGCGTCAGGCTCTTGCGCAGATCGTCGATGTTGGCCGAGCAAGCGCGCAGCACTTCAGCCGCCGAGGGGTTGTCGAGCAGTGCCATCAGCAGATGCTCGACGGTGATGAATTCATGTCGCTGCTGGCGCGCCTCGACGAACGCCATGTGCAAGCTGACTTCTAGCTCTTGGGCAATCATGCGGCCTCCATAATGCATTGCAACGGGTGGCCACCGCGCCTCGCGGCAGCCAGCACCAGCTCAACCTTGGTGGCGGCGACATCCTTCGAATAGACGCCGCACACTCCGCGCCCTTCATGATGAATCTTCAGCATGATCTGGGTCGCGGTTTCGAGGTCGCGTTTGAAATATTCCTGCAGCACCATCACGACAAACTCCATCGGGGTGTAGTCGTCGTTGAGCATGACGACTTGGTACATGCGAGGGGGCTCCGTCTTTGCGGTCTGCCGCTCGACAACGACAGCCCCTTGCCCATCGTCGGGCTTGGGCGCCACAGGCGGCGGCGTAGGCGTTGCGGGTGGGTCCACAGGCATGGATTCATTCTATCGAGTTGACGCTCGTCAGTCGCTTCGTTGGCATATTGCGCTCGCGGTGGAAACTGCAAGCCCGGAAATGCATCACGCCGACAGCACTATTCAGAGTGCCGCATCCGCCTAGTCGAGTTGTCTGACACCGCCTTGACAGTGCTCGGCGGCCCCACCAGAATGCGCGAGCAAGAAAAAATGGAGGTGAGGTTATGGCCCTTGGGACGGTCAAATGGTTCAACGACGCCAAAGGCTTCGGGTTCATCGAACCCGAAGGCGGCGGCGATGATGTGTTCGCGCATTTCTCCGCGATCCAGATGGAGGGATTTCGCACCCTCAAGCAAGGCGGCAAGGTGAGCTTCGATCTGGTGCAGGGACCGAAGGGCCAGCTGGCACAGAACATCTGCCCGGTCGAGTCTGCTGCTCCGGCTGTGCACCAGCCGCCGGTCGGCGTGCAGGCCGTCGCCGGTTAGCAGCGATCGCGATGCCCGTCATGGGCAAAAGAAAGCCCGCCACTCGGCGGGCTTTTCGTTGCGTCGCGGGCGCAGCTGAGACAACTCACATGTTCTCGATCATCACCTGGCCGAAGCCCGAGCACGACACCTGCGTCGCGCCTTGCATCAGGCGAGCGAAGTCGTAGGTCACTTTCTTCGCGAGGATCGATTTCTCCATCGAGCTGATGATGAGATCGGCCGCCGCCGTCCAACCCATGTGACGCAACATCATCTCGGCCGAGAGAATTTCGGAGCCTGGGTTCACGTAGTCCTTGCCGGCGTACTTCGGCGCCGTGCCATGCGTGGCTTCGAACATCGCGACCGAGTCGGACAGGTTCGCGCCGGGGGCGATACCGATGCCGCCGACCTGCGCGGCGAGTGCGTCCGACACGTAGTCGCCGTTCAGGTTCAGCGTCGCGATCACCGAGTACTCGGCGGGACGCAGCAGGATCTGCTGCAGGAACGCATCTGCGATCGAATCCTTGACGACGATGTCGCTGCCGGTCTTCGGGTTCTTGAACTTGCACCACGGGCCGCCGTCGATCGGCTCCGCGCCGAATTCTTTCTGCGCGAGTCCGTAAGCCCAGTCGCGAAAGCCGCCTTCGGTGTACTTCATGATGTTGCCCTTGTGAACGATGGTCACGCTGGGCTTGTCGTTGTCGATTGCGTACTGAATGGCCTTGCGCACCAGCCGCTCGGTGCCTTCGCGAGAGACCGGTTTGATGCCGATGCCCGAGGTCGCGGGGAAGCGAATCTTCTTGACGCCGAAGTCTTCCTGCAAGACCTTGATCAGCCGCTTCGCCTTCTCGCTTTGCGCTTCGAACTCGATGCCAGCGTAAATGTCTTCGGAGTTCTCGCGGAAGATGACCATGTTGGTCTTCTCGGGCTCCTTCACCGGCGACGGAACACCGGTGAAGTACTGAATCGGCCGCAGGCAGACATACAGGTCGAGCTCTTGGCGCAACGCCACATTGAGCGAGCGGATGCCGCCGCCCACCGGTGTCGTCAGCGGGCCTTTGATCGACACCACGTAGTCGCGCAGCACCGTCAGCGTCTCTTCAGGCAGCCACACGTCGGGGCCGTAGACCTTGGTCGACTTCTCGCCGGCGTAGATCTCCATCCAATGGATCTGCTTGGCTCCGCCGTAGGCCTTGGCAACTGCGGCGTCGACCACTTTGATCATCACCGGCGTGATGTCGAAGCCGGTGCCGTCGCCCTCGATGTACGGGATGATCGGATGGTTGGGCACGTTGAGCGAGTAGTCGGCGTTGACGCTGATCTTCTGCCCGCCTTCGGGCACTTTGATGTGCTGGTACATGAGATTGACGCTCCGCGTGATGGTCCAAGAGCAGTCCGGCGACGGCTCTTGTCAGGGGTTCGGTATCGAGCCCGAGATTCTATGTCACGGCCTTGTCAACCGAAGCTTCAAGCGGTCCGTTGAGGGCTTCGCCTACCGAGAGGAGGCAGGACTCAACTATCACAAGGTAAATCAAATGAAAAAGCTTCTGGCCGCTCTGATCGCCACTCTGTTCACCGCCGGCGCCTTCGCCGCTGACGCCGCCAAGCCGGCTGCTTCCGCTGCCGCTGCCAAGCCGGCCGCTTCGGCTGCCGCCAAGGCTGCTGATGCCAAGCCTGCTGCCTCGGCCGCATCGGGCGCCAAGGCCAAGGACGCCAAGAAGGCCTGATCAGCGTCGTCTTCGACCTGAGCGAAACGCCCGGCCTGGCCCGGGCGTTTTGTCGTTTGGGGCTGCGATGCGCTCATCGATAATCCATCATCCGCTTCTCGCCACGCTCATGAACGTCCTCCCATCCCGCTTGGTCATCGGCTTGCTGGCCTTCGCCCTGTCTGCGCTGTGCGTTGCGCAAGACGGTCCGCAAAAGCTCGCGGCGATCCGGCTTAACGCCGGCATCCACAACATCCGCGCCGAGCTCGCTCAAACACCCGACGAGCGCGCGACCGGGCTAATGTTTCGCAAGACGATGGGTGCCAACGAAGGGATGCTGTTCGCGTTCGACGAGCGCGCGACACAGTGCTTCTGGATGAAGAACACGCTGCTGCCGCTGTCGGTGGCCTTCGTCGCCGATGACGGGACGGTCGTCAACATCGACGACATGAAGCCGCAGACGACGGACTCGCATTGCTCTGCGAAGCCGGTACGCTTCGTCCTCGAGATGAACCAGGGCTGGTTCGCCAAGCGCGGCATCAAGACCGGCGCCAAGCTGCAGGGCGCGCCATTCGGGCATTGACGCGATCTCCGCTGCAATTAAAAAGGAAAAAGGCCGGTCGTCGACCGGCCTTTGTCGTTCTCGCGTCAGCTCACGCGAAGTTCGCTTCGGCGAAGCTCCAGTTCACCAGCGAATTGAGGAAGGTCTCGACCCACTTCGGACGCAGATTGCGGTAGTCGATGTAGTAGGCGTGCTCCCACACGTCGATCGTCAGCAGCGGCGTGTCGCCGGTCGTCAACGGCGTGCCGGCAGCGCCCATGTTGACGATGTCGACCGAGCCGTCCGATTTCTTCACGAGCCAGGTCCAGCCCGAGCCGAAATTGCCGACCGCGCTCTTCGTGAACGCTTCCTTGAACGCAGTGTAGCTGCCGAACTTCGAGCTGATCGCAGCGCCGAGGGCGCCCTTGGGCTCGCCGCCGCCTTTCGGCTTCATGCAGCTCCAGAAGAAGGTATGGTTCCAGATCTGGGCCGCGTTGTTGTAGATGCCGCCCGACGATTTCTTGACGATCTCTTCGAGGCTCTTGCTTTCGAACTCGGTGCCTTTTTGCAGGTTGTTCAGGTTCACGACGTAGGCGTTGTGGTGCTTGCCGTAGTGGTACTCGAGCGTTTCGCGGCTCAGGTGCGGCGCGAGTGCGTCCAAGGCGTACGGCAACGGCGGCAAAGTGTGTTCCATGGTCGTCCTTTCAAAAGGTTTGTTGTTGGATGGCGGGGGCTGAGCAGGAAGCGGATTGTAGGCAGCTCGAGAAGGCCCTGCCCGGCTCGCATGCATGCTCACGTCGAGCGTTCACGAGCGATGCGCTTGACCGTCATGTCGGCCGAGCCATCGGCCAGAACGGCGTTCAATTCCTGCCCCACCGACATCTGCATGACTGACTGAATCGGCTGGCCTGCTTCGTCGGCCAGCCACGCGTAGCCGCGCGACAGGACGCGCTTCGGATCCAGCGTCGTCAAGCGCGTTTGCAGCGATTCGAGTCCGCGTGCATGGCGTGCAATCAGCACCGACGACGCACGTTGCAAGCGCGACGCCTGGCTGTCGATTCGCGCGGCACGCAACGGCAAGCCCTGGCGCCCCGCGGTCGCCAGACGCTGGGCCAGCATCGCGAGCGAATGCAGGTGACGGCGCACGGCGTCGGAAGGGCGCGACAGGCGCGCGCCGTTTGCATCCAGGCGCTGCGCCTGCGCATCGAGCGCGTGGTGCACGCGCCGTTGCAGCAACGCGGCGCTTGCGGCCAGCAGCGCCAGGCAATCGTCGGTGCAGGGTGCCACCAGCTCGGCCGCGGCTGTCGGCGTGGGAGCGCGCAGGTCGGCCGCGAAATCGGCCAAGCTCACATCGGTCTCGTGGCCGACGCCACTGACGATTGGGATCGCAGAGCCAGCGATCGCGCGCACGACCCGCTCGTCGTTGAAGGCCCACAAATCTTCGAGCGAGCCACCGCCACGACAGATGATCAGCACATCGACTTCGGCGCGCTCGCCGGCGACGCCGATCGCTTGTGCCAGCGCAGCCGGCGCCTCCGGGCCCTGCACCGCGCTGGGATAGACGATCACCTGCAGATGAGGCGCACGTCGACCGAGTGCGGAGGCGACGTCGTGCAATGCCGCAGCGGCGAGCGACGTGACGACGCCAACGCAGCGCGGCATGCGCGGCAGCGCGCGCTTGCGTGCCGCGTCGAACAGTCCCTCGGCCTCCAGCTTGGCCTTCAGCCGCATGAACTGCTCGAACAGCGCGCCGGCGCCAGCACGCTGCATCGCTTCGACGACAAACTGCAACTCGCCGCGCGGCTCGTACACCGCCAATCGGCCGCGCAGCTCGACCAACTGTCCATCGGCCGGAGCGAAGTCGACGAGACTCGCGGCGCGGCGAAACATCGCGCAGCGGATCATCGCGGACTCGCCATCGGCATCCTTGATGCAGAAGTAGCAGTGCCCGCTGGCAGCGCGCGAATAGCCCGACAGCTCGCCGCGAACGACGCAGACAGCGAAGCGACTGGCGAGCGTATCGGCCACCGCGTGCACCAGCGCCGAGACGCTCCAGACGAGGCGCGGCGAGATCGTGACCGAAGGCTCAATCACCGGCAAACCCAACAACGGCGCGGGCCGAGAACTCCACAACCGCGCCAATCTTGGTCTGGCGGGTCGTCATACCTGTCACGAGGCTTTCACAATTGCGCAAGTCATTGATTCGCAAGGCTTTCTTTCTGCCTAAAGTTTGAGCAATCCGTACCGGCCCTTGAGTTCTCGTGGCCTCGCGCGCTGCGACGTTAGGTTGCCCACAAAGTTATCCACAGTTGCGGTGGATTGCTCGGCAAAGTCTGCGGCACGCGTTTCAGCGCACTGTCCTTGCCATGACAACTCACAGTGAATTGCGCGTCGATTTCTGATGCCGTCGGGCCATAATCGCCCGTCCCAAAATCGACGCTCGCACTCGAAAGGAACGGATTGTTTTCGATCATACAAGCCGCTGGTTGGCCGATCTGGCCGCTGCTTCTTTGCTCCATCGTCGCGCTGGCGGTCGCCATCGAAAGACTGTCCAGCCTGCGAGCGCGCCGCATCGCGCCACCCAACTTGCTCGATGAAGTGATTTCGGTGACGCGGTCGAGCTTGCCGGCCCCCGACGTGGTCAACAAGCTCGCAGAGAACTCGGTGTTGGGCGCTGTGCTGGCCACCGGCGTGCGCGCCGTCATCGCCGACCCGCGCATCAGCGAAGACAGCCTGCAAGACGTGTTCGAAGCGGCAGGACGCGCCGCCGTTCACCGTCTCGAGCGCTACCTCAACACGCTCGGAACGATCGCCTCGGCGGCGCCGTTGTTGGGACTCTTGGGCACGGTCATCGGCATGATCGAGATCTTCGGCTCGCAAGCGCCCACCGGCGGCAACAACCCGGCGCTGCTCGCGCACGGAATTTCAGTCGCGCTGTACAACACCGCCTTCGGTCTGATCATCGCGATCCCCTCGCTGATGTTCTATCGCTACTTCCGCGGCCTGGTCGACGCCTACACGCTCGACCTCGAGCAGGCCGCGCACCGCATGGTGCCGCATTTGCTGCGCTTTACTGCCACGCGTGCCCACCCTGAGGCGAGATGACGCGATGAACTTCCGCAAGCCGCGCCCGGAGGAGCCCGAGATCAATTTGATCCCGTTCATCGACGTGCTGCTGGTGATCCTGATCTTCCTGATGCTGTCGACGACGTACTCCAAGTTCACCGAGCTGCAGATCACGCTGCCGGTGGCCGACGCCGAGAAGTCGCGCGATCGGCCGAACGAGATCATCGTCGCGGTGGCTGCCGACGGACGCTACGCGGTCAACCGCAAGCCGGTCGAAGGCCGAAGTGTCGAAGTCCTCACCGCCGAGCTGGCCGCCGCCGCGGCGAATGCGCACGAGCCGATCGTCATCGTCTCGGCGGATGCAACCGCGGCCCACCAGTCGGTTATCAACGTGATGGATGCGGCGCGTGACGCGCGCGCCGGCGCGGCACACGCGGTGTCGCAACGGTTGCAGCGCGCCTGGTTGTCGCGCGGTCCTTGGGCCATCGCGTTGCTGCCGCTGGCGGTCCTCTTCGCGGCGCTGGTCGCGGCACGACGAGCGCTCTATCGCCTCGGGTGGCTGCGGAGCGAGCGATTGCCGGTGCCGGTCATCGTCGTCGGCAATCTCATGGTCGGCGGCGCCGGCAAGACGCCGACCGTGATGGCGGTGGCGTCGATGCTGCGCCGGCATGGCTTCCAACCCGGTGTGATCTCGCGCGGCTATGGCCGGCAAAGCGATTCGCTGCTCGCGGTCGAACGCGACACGCGCGTCGAGCGCTGCGGCGACGAGCCGCTGCTGCTGCGCATTCGGCTGAACCTGCCGGTCGTTGTCGGCACCGACCGCGTCGCCGCGGCGCGCGAGCTGTTGCGTCGTCATCCGCACATCGATGCGATCGTCAGCGACGACGGCTTACAGCATCTGCACCTCGCACGCGACGGCCAGGCAACGGCTGGCTGCTGCCGGCGGGTCCGTTGCGCGAGCCGCTGCCGCAGCATCTGCCCGCCGACAGCATCGTGCTCTACAACGCAGATCAAGCGACGACGCGGTTGCCCGGTAGCTTCGCACGACGCCGTCTCGCAGGCGCAGTGGCACTCGCCGATTGGTGGTCCGGTCAGCCAGCAACGCTCGAGACGCTGACGCGGCTGGCGAATCGGCCGCTGATCGCAGCAGCCGGAATGGCGCAGCCCAATCGCTTCTTCGACATGCTGCGCGGCGCCGGCTTGAACATCGTGCCCCTGCCCTTGCCCGACCACCACGACTACTAGACTTCGACATCGATGCGCAATTCGAGTCCGCCTTGCTTGCGCTGATGCCGCCTCGACCGACAAGGAACGACCATGGACACCCGATTGCTTGAGCTGCTGGTTTGCCCGATTTGCAAAGGCCCGCTGGAGCACCATCGGCCGCCGTTTCACGAGCGGCACGAGCTGATCTGCCATGCCGATCACCTCGCGTTCCCGGTACGCGACGGCATCCCGGTGATGCTCGAAAGCGAAGCGCGCAGTCTCGACGATGTCGCGAGCGGCTCCGACTCGGCGCGATGAGCTTCACCGTCCTGATTCCGGCGCGCCTCGCGTCGACGCGGCTGCCGCGCAAGCCGCTCGCCGACATCGCCGGCATCCCGATGGTTGTGCGCGTTGCGCAGCGCGCTGCGCAATCGGCTGCGCGCAGCGTGGTGGTGGCTGCAGACCACGCCGACATCGTCGCCGCGTGCGAGGCGCATGGCGTCAGCGCGCTGCTCACCCGCATCGATCACGCGACTGGCAGCGATCGCCTCGCCGAGGCCTGCAGCCTGCTGAAGCTGCGCGACGACGACATCGTCGTCAACGTGCAAGGCGACGAGCCCTTGATTGCGGCGTCGCTGATCGACGCCTGCGCCGCGACGCTGCACAGCCACCCTGATTGCGTGATGAGCACCGCCGCCCATGCCATCGATCAGCTCGACGAATTCGCGAGCCCGAACGTGGTGAAGGTGGTGTGCGATCAGGCGGGTCGGGCGCTGTACTTTTCGCGCGCGCCGATTCCGTGGTGGCGCGACGGCTACGCCGCGGCGCTGACGGCGCTCGCCGAGCCGGCGCCGCTGCGCCATGTCGGCATCTACGCGTATCAGGTCGGCTTCCTGAAACGCTTTCCGACGCTTGCCGCGAGTCCGCTTGAAGCGCTCGAATCGCTCGAGCAATTGCGCGTGCTGTGGCATGGCCAGCGCATTGCGGTGCATGTCAGCGATACGCGCCCCGGGCCTGGTGTCGACACGCCGGAGGACTTGGCGCGCGTGCGCGCCCTCTTCGATTGAGTCTTGGCCCAGCGGCTGCACGTCAGCTTCGCGCAGGGGGCCCATGCTATTCTGGCCAAAAGAAATCGCAAGCACTGAGGACCATCGATGAGAGTGATTCTGTTGGGCGCGCCCGGCGCCGGCAAAGGCACCCAGGCCGCGTTCATCTGCCAGAGATTCGGCATCCCGCAGATCTCCACCGGCGACATGCTGCGCGCCGCGGTCAAGGCGGGTTCGCCGCTCGGCGTCGCCGCGAAGAAGGTGATGGATGCAGGCGGTCTGGTCAGCGACGACATCATCATCGGTCTGGTGAAGGAGCGAATTGCGCAACCCGACTGCGTCAACGGATTTCTATTCGACGGTTTTCCGCGCACCATTCCGCAAGCCGATGCGATGCGAACTGCCGGCGTGAAGATCGATGTCGTCCTCGAGATCGACGTCCCGGACGAGGCGATTATCGAGCGCATGAGCGGCCGCCGTGTGCATGTCGCATCGGGCCGCACCTATCACGTGAAGTTCAATCCGCCGAAGGTCGCGGGCCGCGATGACGTGACCGGCGACGAGTTGATCCAGCGCGACGACGACAAGGAAGAGACCGTGCGCAAGCGCCTCGAGGTCTACAAGAACCAAACTCGCCCGCTCGTCGCCTACTACTCCGACTGGGCCGCTACCGGCGACACCAACGCGCCGAAATACCGCAAGATCAAAGGCACCGGCAGCGTCGACGAGATCACCGCGCGCGCGCTCGCAGCCTTGAGCTGACCCGCGATTCGCACATCGCCCAGCCGCTCATCGAGCGGCATTTCTTTGCGCGACAATTGACGTATACGTAAAGGCGACTTTTTCTTCACTCTCTCGGAGCAAACATATGGACATCGCAGGCAAGGTATTCATCGTCACCGGCGGCGCATCCGGTCTTGGCGAAGGCACGGCGCGAATGCTGGTCGCCAACGGTGCCACGGTCGTCATCGCCGATCTGCAGGTCGACAAGGGTGAGGCACTCGCCAAGGAGCTCGGACGCGCTGCGTTCGTCAACTGCGACGTGAGCCAGGAAGCCGATGGCCGCGCGGCGGTCGCCAAGGCGGTGGCGATGGGCAAGCTCGCGGGCCTGGTGAATTGCGCCGGCATCGCACCGGCGGTGAAGACCGTCGGCAAGGACGGTGCGCATCCACTGGCGCTGTTCACCAAGGTTGTCACCGTCAATCTGATCGGCAGCTTCAACATGATCCGCCTCGCCGCCGAAGCGATGGCCCGCAACGAACCCGAATCGACGGGTGAGCGCGGGGTGCTGATTTCAACCGCCAGCGTCGCCGCCTATGACGGCCAGATCGGCCAGGCCGCGTACTCGGCGTCCAAGGGCGGCGTCGTCGGCATGACCTTGCCGATCGCCCGCGACCTCGCCCGCAACGGCATTCGCAACATGACGATCGCGCCGGGCATCTTCGGCACGCCGATGCTGTTCTCGATGCCCAAGGAAGTGCAGGACGCCCTCGCCGCCGGCGTGCCCTTCCCGAGCCGCCTCGGCACCCCCGCCGACTACGCGAAGCTCGTCCACCAGATCATCACCAACGAGATGCTCAACGGCGAAGTGATTCGTTTGGATGGTGCGATTCGACTCGCGCCGAAGTGATGGTCGAGATGATCGAAGCGGCGCTATTCTCCGAAAATGAGCACGGCAATCTCTGAAACTCAGTCGAATGACGGTCTGGCGCGCCTGCTGCAGGAGTCCGAAGACTGCCGGCTCCGTGGTCGAACAACCGAAGCCGAGCGCCTTTTAGGCAAGGCGTTGACGCAGTGGCCCGATAGTCTGGAGGCCGCGATGCGGCTCGCACAGTTGGCCCTCGATCGGCAGGACTTCGGGCGAGCGATCGAACTGCTGCAGGAGGCTTGTCAGCGCAACCCCGATGAGCCGCAAGCTGCGCTCGACCTCGCCGTGGTTCACTTGAACACGGGCAATCCGCAAGCCGCGGTCGCAGTCCTGGAAGCATCATTGGCGCGGACGCCGGAATTCTGCAATGGCTGGCTGCTACTCGGCCAAGTGCGTGAAGCGCTGGGAGACGAACTGGGCGCGCTCACGGCTTGGTACCAAGCCATCACCCGGGCCCGGCGGGCTGGATGGTGGACGGACGAAAGCACGACACCACCGCAATTGCTCGACGCCGTGTTGCACGCCGTGGATCGTCTGCGGCGAGGGCGGCGGCAGCTGTTCTTCGGCTGCTATGACGATCTGCGACAAACCTATGGCGCCAGCGAACTCAGGCGAGTGGATCGTGCGCTGACCGGTCACTTGCGCGAGTGGGACTCGACGCCATCGGATCCTCGGCAGCGGCCCAAGTTTCTATTCTTTCCCGACCTGCCGAGCTCGCCCTATCACGATCCGTTTCTTCAGCCTTGGGCACCACAGCTGCGAGCGGCATTTCCCGACATGCGGCAGGAAGCGCTCGATCTCATTCGGCAGGAATGCGCGCTGCCCAACTTCATCGATTTCAAGCCCGGCGATCGGGTCGAAAACGTCTTGACGGGCGAGGGGCCTCAGCCAGCATGGGAAGCGTTCTTCTTTTACCGTCACGGCAAGCGCTTCGACGAAAACCATGCGCGCTGCCCGAAGACGAGTGCGGTGCTTGAATCGATCGAACTCTGTCGAATCGCCGATCAAGCCCCGGAAGTCTGCTTTTCCGTGCTCCGACCCGGTACTCACATCATGCCGCACCACGGGGTGACGAACACGCGGCTGGTCATGCATCTTCCGTTGATCGTGCCGCCTGACTGCGCTCTCAACCTGGTCGATGCGGGCGAACACCATTGGAAGGAAGGCGAGCTCGTGATGTTCGACGACACGTTCAAGCACGAGGCTTGGAACCGATCAACGAGCACGCGCATCATTCTTCTGATGGATTGCTGGAGCCCCTATCTGACTCCGGTCGAGAAGCAGCCAGTCAAGCGACTCGTCGAGACCATCAGTGGTCTTCAGCAAGCTGATCGGATGCCGAATGCCGATGATCGAATGGCGGCGCCGCAGTAGTGGCTGCGCTCATGGCTGAGGCGTCATAGCTTTCGAACCGACGCCTCATACCTTTCAGCTGCGTCGCTTCGCGTACAGACTCCACAGCCGAGCCAGGTCGGCGGTACCGTCGTTGCCGGCGACGGTGCGCAGCGTCGACTGTGCCTTCGCGCTGTCGCCGGCGGTCAGTTGCGCGATCGCCAGATGCAGCTTGACGTCATCAGCGCGCTTGAAGCCGCCCTTCGCGACACCCTGCTGCATCAGCTGCAATCCTTTGGCCTTGTCGCCGTTGAACACGAGGTTCATGCCCGCGTTGACGAGCGCCGTGCCGTCCTTGGCCTCTTGCGCTTGCGTCAGCGTCTCGGCTTGATTCTTCTTGTCTTCGTCAAGCCGCTTGGCCACCAGATCGCGCAGCCGCTTATGACGCTCGGCTTCGGGGCCAGTGCCCAGAACGTTCGTCGCGAAGCCTTTGTCGAGCACTTGCTTGGCTTCAGCGGGGAAGCCCGCTTGCAGCGCGAGCTGCGTCATCTCCATGTAATCGTTGGCCGCGTTCATGCTGCCGGTGGCGAGGCTCAATCGATAAGTATCGAGCGCCAGACGATCGCTGAAGTTGGGCTTGCGCTGCAAGCGCGACAGCAGATCGACCCAGTACTCACGCTTGGGGTAATAGGTGACGAGACGCTCCAGGGCCCAGACATAGCCGTTGGTGTCGTTCATCTTCAAGCTCGCGTTGACCAGCAGCTTTAGGCGATCCTCTCCCGGAGCGCTGCCGGCCTTCTCGGCCTGTTGGATCTCAGTCGTCAGCTCGCGGGCCGCGCCGGCGAAGTCGCCGGCGAGGTACTGGCTCTGGATGAGCAGCGTGCGGATCGTCCCGCTGGTGCCGCCTTCTTTGAAGTAGCGCTGGCCCCATTGCATCGCCTTGGAGTAGTCGCGTGCCCGGTAGTAGGACCCGGCCAGGCTCTCGATCATGCGCAACTTGTCGGCGCTGCCGATGCGCGAGCTGACGGCTTCGAAAGAGTGCGCCGCAGTCTCCACATCACCGGCACCGCTGGCGGCTGCCATGCGCATGCGCTCGATGAGATAGTTCTCGTTGGCGGTCTTGCCGCCGACCGCATCGGCGTCGCGGATTTTGGCTAGCGCTTCCTTGAAGCGCTGCGCCTTGATGAGCTCCTGTGCAGCCTGCAGCGGCTTGCCGACTTCGGGACGGACAGCGTCTTGCGCCCGCACCGGACCGAGCAGCGCAGCGCTGATGACGAGGGCCGCAGCAGCGGCGATATGAGAGAGACGATATCGACGAACTCGCATGGAGAGACCTTGGATGGATCCCCGCCTTCGCGGAGATGACCGCTGTGCGGTCACTTGACGAACTGCTCGTTGCCGACCATGCCGAGCTTGGACACGCCCAGGCGCTGCGCCGACGCGAGCACGGTGGCCACGGCCTTGTACTCGACGAGCTTGTTGGGACGAATGTGCACCTCGGGCTGGTCCGCCTG
>VBCQ01000167.1 GCA_005882155.1 Betaproteobacteria bacterium | reverse complement strand
CCTTGCCGCTGGCGATGCTGCCTTCGAAGATCCATGGGTGGCGGCGCAACAGCGAGCGTTCTTTGGCGTCGCGCAGCTTGATGAGTTTCATGCGGGGATTCTCCACTCCCGTTCGCCCTGAGCTTGTCGAAGGGCTGGCAGACACACCACCCCCGTTCGCCCTGAGGTGAGGGGTTGGGCCCCACACCCACACTCCCGTTCGCCCTGAGCCTGTCGAAGGGTTGGTGCCAGTGCGCAGGCTTCGACAAGCTCAGCCCGAACGGGGGTGTTGGAGTATGCGAACAGCCCTTCGATACCTCAGGGCGAACGGGGGTGGGTGTGCGCGAGCCCTTCGAGCTCAGGGCGAACGGTTGGGTGTGCTCTTCTTCTTCGCCCGCGGATGCGCCGCGTCATACACCTTCGACAAGTGCCCGAAATCCAGCTTCGTATAGACCTGCGTCGTCGTGATGTTCGCGTGGCCAAGCAGCTCTTGCACAGCGCGCAGATCGCCGCTCGACTGCAGCAGGTGCGACGCGAACGAGTGACGCAGCATATGCGGGTGGACATGCGTCGGTAACCCGGCCTGCAGCGCGCCCCGCCTGAGTCGCGCGCGCAGCTGGCTCGCGGTGAGCCGTGTGCCGCGCTGATTGACGAACAACGCAGCTTGATCGATCGCCACGAGCGTGTCGCGCGACGCGAGCCAGTCGTGCAATGCCTTCAGCGCCGGAGCCCCGACCGGCACGCTGCGGCGCTTGCTGCCTTTGCCGAGGACATGGGCGGTGGCGTCGCTCGCGTCGATCCAGCCAGCAGCCTCGGCACTCGCTCGAACGTCGAGGCCGATCAGTTCGCCGACGCGCAGGCCACAGCCGTACAGCAGCTCGACGATACATTGATCGCGCGCAGCCAGCGCAGGCAGCTCGGCATCGTCGTGCTGCTCGGCGAGCGCCACCGCCTGGTCGACTGACAAGGCCTTCGGCAGCGGCTTGGCGGCCTTCGGTGCGCGCACGCCCTCGACCGGGTTCAATGCGACGAGCCCGTCGCGGCCGAGCCAGCGATAGAAGCCGCGCCACGCTGACAACACGAGGGCAATGCTGCGCGACGCGAGGCCTTGCGAGTGCAGCTTGCCGGCCCAGCGGCGCACATGCTGCGGCTGGACCTCCCGCAGCGCCACCGGCGCAGCATCGGCGAACCGCTGCAAGCGCTCGAAGGCTTCGAGATAAATCGCGAGTGTGCGTGTCGCCAGGCGCCGCTCCACTTGCAAATGAATCAGATGACGGCTCAAGTCGTCGTGCAGTTCGACGCGCTCGATCGCCGCCATGCTCATCGGGCCGGCAGCAGCCTCGTCAAGCCCGCGCTCGCGATCTCGCCGATGCGCATCAGGAATTCGGTGCCCATGTCAGCCGCATAGCGCGTCGGATCCGGCGAGCCGAGCACCAGCATGCCGAAGGCCGAACCATTCGCGCCATGACGCAGCGGGATCAGCGCGAGCGACATCACCGATGACGGGTCCTCCAACCAAGACGCCGCCTCGAAGCCCGAGTTCACGCCGCAGTACGGCAAGCTCAAGCTCGCCGCGAAGCTCTTCGCGTCGTCGCTGACGCTTCGGGCGAACGGCAGACTCGCGAACGCCGGCGCCGCGCCCCACACGCGGATGCCGCCTTGCGGGATCATGAACTGGTGCATCAGCTGATGGACCACCACGTCGGGCAACTCGGCGGGGTTCGACGTGAGCATGATCGCGCGCGTGAAGCGGTGCAGCTTGTCGGCGATGGCGACGTTCTCCTGCCCGTGGCGAATCATCTCGATGATCTTCAGCTCGAGGCCTTTGTTCTTGTCGCGCAGCATTTCCATTTGCCGCTCCTGCAGCGACACCGCGCGCTGGCCATGCGGGCTGGTCAGATGGATCGCGCTCAGCAGCTCGGCGTTGCGCTCGAAAAAGCCCGGCGTGTTGGCGAGGTAGTTGGCGATGTCCTGCTCGGTGATTCCCTGAATGCTCACAGCTCGATCTCTCCTTCAAAAACGGTTTGCGCGGGCCCGGTCATCAGCACTGGCTCATCGCCGCCGCGCCACTCGATCGTCAGGCCACCGCCACGCGCCTGCACGTCGACACGCTCATCGAGCAGGCCGAGGCGAATGCCGGCGACGACGGCCGCGCACGCGCCGGTGCCGCACGCCAGCGTCTCGCCGGCGTCACGCTCATGCACGCGCAGGCGGATGTGGCGACGGTCGATCACTTGCATGAAGCCGGCATTGACGTGGCGCGCAAAGCGCGTGTGTTGCTCGATCAGCGGCCCGAGCGACGCGACCGGCGCGTCATCGAGGTCGTCGACGATCTGCACCGCGTGCGGGTTTCCCATCGACAGCACGGCCACCCTCACCTGCAGAGCATCGACGTCGAGTGTCCACAGCGGAAATCCGTTGATGCGCTTCGCCTCGAGGCCCGACGCGTCGAACGGAACTTGTGCGAGGTCGAACACCGGCGCGCCCATGTCGACCGTGACCCGGCCGTCGCTTTGCAAGCGCAGCTCGAGCAGCCGGTTCATCGTCTCGACGCGGATCGTGTCGCGGTCGATGAGGCCCTTGTCGCGTACGTAGCGAACGAAACAGCGCGCGCCGTTGCCGCAGTGCTCGACCTCGTCGCCGCTGTTGTTGAAGATGCGATAGCGGAAGTCGACCCCCGGCGTGTCGCTGCGCTCGACGACGAGGATCTGGTCGGCACCGACACCGAAGCGCCGGTCGCCGAGCCGCTGCACTTGCTCGGATGACAACTCGATGGGCGAGGCCGTCGCGTCGAGCACGACGAAGTCGTTGCCCGCGCCTTGCATCTTGGTGAAGCGAAGTCGCATGGGGCGATTATCCGGGCTCCCGGCGCAGCATGCCCCACGCGAGCTTCACCATCTCGTCCTTGAACTCCGGTGCATCGAGCATCGCCGACCCTTCGAGACTGGCCGACCGGATCGCGCCCATCACCGCGCGGGTCAGAACATAGACCTGGGCTTCGTTGGGTGCGCGCAGCGCCGGGTCGTTCAGGCCGCGCAGCAGCTCGAGGATGAAGGCCGCCATGTCGTCGAGCGCCCTCGCGAACGCCGCCTGATCGTCGTTGCGCCACGCCAGCTGCACCAGCATGCGCTTGGCTGCGCTGCCGCTGCCGAACTCGTCGATGCTGCTGTGGATGTACTGGCGCAGCACCTCCTGGACGCTCAAGCCCTGCGCCTTGGCCTCGCGCAGAAAGCGTTGGCGCTGCGCCATCGAACGGCGGCGCTCGTGCTCGATCAATCCGCGCAGCAGCGATTGCTTGTTGGGGAAGTATTGGTACAGCGTGCCGATCGAAAACCCCGAACGCTCGGCCACGCGGTTGGTCGTGAAGCCCGCTTCGCCCTGCTGCATTAAAACCTGAGCCGTCGCTTCGAACAGCGTGTCCAAGGTTCGTTGGGCGCGGGCTTGCGATGGCGTTTTTCTCGGTGAGACGATGGCTTGCAATGACGTGAGCGGCATGGGACGCGGAAACTGAGTTGTCGCCCAAGGGACGGCGCGGCACGATTGTGGCCTGTGATCCATTGCCTGGGGAAATGCGCTTGAGCACCTTGATCGTTCGCAAACTGTCCATCGACCTGAAGCAAGGCTTCGCCCGCCACTGGTTCGGCGGCGATGCGTTTCGCAGCCAGTTGTTCAACGCCACCTCGATGACCTTCCCGCAGGGCGAGCAGTTCTTCATCGACAGCGTGCGCGACGCGCTGCCATTGATCGAATCGCCCGAGCTGTGCGAACAGGTGCGCGGCTTCATCGGCCAGGAGGCGACGCACCGCCACCTGCATGCGCAGTACAACGCCGAGCTCGAACGGCAAGGGCTGCACTATGTGCTGCAGCGCTGGATCGCCTGGCGCATCAGGCAGTCGAGCAAGGTGAGCCTCGCCAGCCGGCTCGCAGTGACGGCGGCGTTCGAGCACTACACCGCCTTGTTCGCGCAGGTCACGCTCAACGGCCGCCTCGGGCTGGAACGTGCCGACGCGCTGCCGCGGCTGCTGTGGTCATGGCACAGCGCCGAGGAACTCGAGCATCGCGCCGTCGCCTTCGATGTCTATCGCGCGATCGGCGGCGGCGCGCTGCGCCGCGTCGCCTGGTTCGCCTATGTGAGCTTGCTGTTCACCATCGACCTCACGGTGCAGACCACGCACAACCTTTACCGCGACGGGCAACTGCTGCGCTGGCGCACCTGGGCCGGCGCGCTGAGCTACTACGTCGGCCGCCGCGGCCTGGCCTGGGTGCTGGTGCCGCATGTGCTGGCGTATTTTTCGCCGCGCTTTCATCCGCTGCGGCATGGCGACGATGGCCTGGCGACGGCGTGGTTCACGCAGTATCGCGACCGCTATTCCGAGCTGAAGGCTTGAGCCGAAGGCCCTCACCCTGGCCCTCTCCCAGAGGGAGAGGGGATGGCACCCTCAATACAGCGACGGCTCGCCTGCCGGACGCGTCTTGAATCGCTTGTGCACCCACAAATACTGCGCTGGGTTGCGGCGAATTTCTTCTTCGATCCAGCGGTTCATCGCCGCCGTGTCGGCAAGCGCATCGTCGCTCGGGAAATGCGTCCACGCCTGAAGAAAGCGCACGCGGTAGCCTTCACCTCCCGGCAGCATTTCAGCGACGACCGGCTGCACCACCATGTTCAACGCGCGGGCCATGCGTGACGGTGCCAGCAGCGTGGCGCAGGGCACGCCGAAGAACGGAACGAAGGCCGCGTCGCGCTCGCCGAAATCCATGTCGGGCAGGTTGAAGAAGGCCCAACCGCGGCGGATCGCTCGGATCAGCGGCTTCGCCGAATCGCTGCGCGGAAACACGTCGCCTTGGTTGTAGCGCAAGCGGCCGCGGCGAATTGCGGCGTCCATCACCGCATCGCTTTGCTCTTGATAGATCGACGCGACCTGCTGCTTTTGAAACAGCTGCGTCGCTGCACCGGCCACGTCGAGCCCCATGAAGTGCGGCACCAGCCACATCACCGGCCGCTCGCTGTGCTCGGCGAGCCGCACATCGCCTTCGACGCGGATCAATCGCTTGAGCCGCTCGGTCGATGCGTAGAAGAGCAGCGAGCGCTCGAGGATGCTGCGGCCGAGCCACTGGAAATGATCGCGCACCAGTGCCTCGCGCTGCGCGAGCGGCATCTGCGGAAAACACAGTTCGAGGTTGCGCAGTGCAATCTTGCGACGCGACGTTGCGAGCGCATGCAGCAGGCGCCCCAGGCCGCGCCCCAACCCGGCGAGCGCCGGCAGCGGCAACCAGTGCAGCAGCCACAGCACGGCGAGCAACAGTCGCGATCCCAACAGTCGGTCCTTCGGTTCTTCTACGCGCGCTCGTCGACGGCAACGCGGCGCGGTGTCTTGTAGCGGTCGTAACCCCACAGGTACTGTTGCGGGCGTTGCAGGATCAAGCGCTCCATCGCCCGGTTGACGACCGCGGCCGATTCTGCCTGAGCCTGCGCATCGCTCGGCAGCGCCTCGTCGAACGCAGACACATGCACGACGTAGCCGCGACCGCGCCGCAGCCGCTCGCCCCAGACGAGCAG
>VBCQ01000166.1 GCA_005882155.1 Betaproteobacteria bacterium | reverse complement strand
TCGGCCGACGTGGTGAACCTCACCGAGACCAACGCGGTGCTCACGACCGGCGGCACGCTGACGATCAGCGACATCGACTCGTCGCCGACCTTCGTCGCGCAAGCCGCGACCGTCGGCAGCTACGGCACGTTCGCGATCGATGCCAACGGCGCGTGGACCTACACCGCCAGCTCGGCGCACAACGAATTCGCCGCAGGGACCACCTACACCGATACGTTCTCGGTCGCTTCGGCCGACGGCACCCTCACCTCGGTGACGGTGAACATCCTCGGCACCAACGACGCGGCGGTGATCAGCGGCAGCGCGGTCGGCTCGGTCAGCGAAGACGGCGTGGTCTTCGTCGCCGGCACGCTCAATGCCAGCGACGTCGACAGCGCTGCCAGCTTCGTGGCCGACTCGGCGGCACGCACCTACGGCGACTTCACGATCGACGCCGCCGGCCACTGGACCTACACGCTGCGCAACGGCGACGCCAATGTGCAGGCGCTGACGAGCAGCGACCATCCGACCGACACCTTCAGCGTCGCGACCGCCGACGGTACGTCGCAACTCATCACCGTCACCGTCAACGGCGCCAACGAGGCACCGAGCGCGGTCGTCACGCCGGCGTCGGGCGCGGAAGACGCGGCGGGCATCGCCGTCACGCTGTCCGGCGCCGACATCGATGGGACCATCGCGAGCTTCACGATCGGCTCGCTGCCGGCCCACGGCGCGCTGCTGTTCGGCGGCGTCGCGGTCAGCGTCGGCAGCGTCATCGCGGCCAGCGGCGGCAGCGCGACGCTGAGCTTCGTGCCCGATGCGAACTGGAACGGCAGCACGAGCTTCTCGTACTCCGCCACCGACAACGAAGGTGCGACATCGAGCGCCGCCGCGCAGCCGATCAGCGTCACGCCGGTCAACGACAACCCGAGCGCCACGGCCGACGTCGCGTCGACGACGATTAACACGCCGATCTTCAACATCGATGTGCTCGCCAACGACAGCGACATCGATGGTGATGCTCCGCTGTCGGTCAGCGGTGCAAGCGTCAACGCTGCGCAAGGCAGCGTCAGCGTCAACCCCGACGGCACGCTGAACTTCACGCCGGCCGCGAATTTCAGCGGCGCAGCATCGATCAGCTACACGCTCAGCGACGGCCACGGTGGATCGGCCATCGGCACGCTTACCGTCAACGTCGGCGCCAATACGCCACCGATCGGTGCGGACGCGACCGTCACGATTGCCGAAGACACGAGCAAGACCTTCGGCGTTGCAGACTTCGGCTTCGCTGATGCCGACGCCGGCCAGTCGCTTGCCGCGGTTCGCATCGACTCTCTGCCCGGCGCAGGTGCATTGACGCTCAACGGCATCGCAGTCGCTGCCGGCCAAGTCGTCGCGGCGAGCGACATCGCCGGCCTGGTCTTCACGCCAGCGGTCAACGCCAACGGCAATGGCTACGCGAGCTTCAGCTTCTCGGTGCAGGACAGCGCGGGCGGCTTCGACACGACACCGAACGCGATCACCGTTAATGTCACGCCGGTTAACGACGCGCCGCTGGCCGTGAGCGACAGCGGCCTCGTGATCAACGAAGACCAGCCGCTCGTGCTGGCGCCGGCGACGCTGCTGGCCAACGACACCGACATCGACGGCGACAGCCTCGTCATCAGCTCGGTGCAAGGCGCTGTCAACGGCAGCGTTGCGCTCGTGTCGGGCAATGTGGTGTTCACGCCGAGCGCGAACTACAACGGCCCGGCGAGCTTCAGCTACACGATCTCCGATGGTCATGGCGGCACGTCGACCGCGAGCGTGTCGCTCACCGTCAATTCGGTCAACGACGCACCGACGGGGACCGACAAGACCGTCACCTTGCTCGAAGACGGCAGCTACAAGCTGGCCCGTGTCGACTTCGGCTTCAGCGACAGCAACGATTCGCCGCCGAACAACTTCGCTGCGATCACGCTCAACCCGGCCAGCGCGGGTGCGTTGCGCCTCGACGGTGTGGCCATCAGCTCGCCGGTCACGCTGACGGTGGCCGACATCGATGCCGGCCGCGTCATCTACTCGCCGGCGGCAAATGCCAGCGGCGTCGGCTACGCGAACTTCAGCTTCGCGGTGAAGGACGACGGCGGCACGGCCAACGGCGGCATCGATACCGACCCGACGCCGAACACGATCACCTTCAACGTCACGCCGGTGAACGATGCGCCATCGGGCCAGGACGCGACGCGCACGACGAATGAAGACACGCCCTATGTCTTCATCGGTGAAGATCACCACGCTCCCCGCCGCGGGCGTGCTCACGCTGAACGGCTCGCCGATCGCCGCCGGCACGTTCGTGCTGGCCAGCGACATTGCCGCGGGCAAGCTGAAGTTCACGCCGGCGCTCAACGCCAACGGCAACGGCTACGCGAGCTTGACCTTCACCGTTCGCGACGACGGCGGCACGGCCAACGGCGGCGTCGACACCGACCCGACGCCGAACACGATCAGCTTCAACGTGACGCCGGTCAACGATGCGCCGGTCGGCACGAGCGACGCGTTCAGCGCCGTCGAAGGAACGATGACGACGCTGTCGGGCAGCGTGCTCGCCAACGACAGCGACGTCGATGGCCCGAGCCTGACCGTGAGCCAGTTCGCCAGCAGCGCGAGCGGCACCGCGATCACGGCCAACGGCATCAACACCATCACGACCGCGCTCGGCGGCACGGTGGTGATGAACACCGACGGCAGCTTCCGCTACATCGCGCCGGTGCGCGACCACGCCGACGCCGTCTCCGATGTCGACAGCTTCGTCTACAAGGCGAGCGACGGCAGCACCGCGTCGGGCTGGACCACGGTCAACGTGAGCCTGACCGACAGCAGCCCGAGCGCGGTCGCCGACAGTGCGACCGTCGGCTTCAACAGCGCCGTCAACGGCAACCTGCTTTTCAGCGACCTCGGTGCGGACACGCCGCTGCGCGTCACGTCAGTGACCTACGGCGGCACCGCGCACGCGATCGCGAGCGGCGGCTCGACGAGCTTCTCGACTACGAACGGCACCATCGTCGTGTCGTCGGACGGCTCGTACACCTACACGTCGGCACTCGGCGGCACCGCGGTGCTGACCGGCAGCTCGAAAGCGACCTGGGAAGACTCGACCGACCTCTACGGCTTCACGTCGGGCACCGCGTGGCAAAGCGGCAGCAACCTGAACCTATCGGCACTGACGAACGCGGCCGCGAACCAGGCGGTGTTCGTCAGCGGATCGAAGAACGGCATCGGCGTCGGCACCACCGGCTCGGGAACGATCGGCAGCGGTGAAGAACTCATCGTCCACCTGCTCGAGACCTCGAACCATGCGCTGATCGGCATTGCGCAGCTCAACACCAACCAGGACCCGGCGAACGCTCATTGGTATGCCTACGATGCCGCCGGCGTCGCGGTGGGCAGCGGCACCTTCGCATCGGCCACCTCGATCTCCAACGGTGCCGAGTACACGCTGAGCATCGACACCGCGTCGAACTTCTCCTACTTCCGCCTGTCGTGGGAGCCGTCGGGCAACAGCTCGCAGGGCTTCGTGCTGAGCTCGCTGAACATCGACCGGCTCGCGATCAACCACACCGACACCTTCAGCTACGCGATGGCCGACGAGGACGGCAGCGCTGCCAGCGCGAGCCTGACCGTGACACCGGGCAGTGCCTCGAGCACGCAGACGACCACGCTCATCGGCAGCGCCGGCAACGACAACCTGAACGGCGACGCGAATGCCAACACGATCACCGGCAACGGCGGCAACGATCTGCTGCACGGTCTCGGCGGCAATGACACGATCACGAGCGGCTCGGGCACCGACGCGTTGTACGGCGGCGCGGGCAACGACACGCTCAGCGCCGGTGGCGGCAACGACATCCTCGTCGGCGGCGCGGGCAACGACACGCTGACCGGCGGCAGCGGCGCCGACGTGTTCGCATGGAACCTCGCCGACAAAGGCAGCGCCGGCACTCCGGCGGTCGACATCATCACCGACTTCAACATCGCTGGCCCGGCCGCAGGCGGCGATCTGCTCGACCTGCGCGATCTGCTGCAAGGCGAGACCACCGTCGGCGGTACCGGCAATCTGACGAACTACTTGCACTTCAGCGTGTCGGGTGGCGACACCACGATCCAGATCAGCTCGAGCGGTGGCTTCTCCGGCGGCTACCAGGCGAGCGCGGTGGACCAGACGATCGTGCTGCAGAGCGTGGACCTCACGTCAGCCGGTGTGCTGAACACCGACCAGCAGATCATTCAGGATCTGCTGAGCAAGGCGAAGCTGATTGTCGATACGGGGCCGTAAGCTCGTTGCCGGGCAGCACGCGAAAGCGGCTCGCACTCTAACCGACCAAATCTCCGCGCAGTGCGCTCGCCCACGGCCCGGTTAATCCGTCGATGCCGATCTGCCACAGCGCTTGCGCATCGTCGGGGCCCGTCACACCTTCGGCGTAGGCCTTCATCGACAGGCCGTGCAGCATCGCGACGGCGCTTTTCAAGTAGGCCGCACGGTCGGTGTCGCCAGCGACACCGAGCACGACGGACGCATCGAGCTTCACGTAATCGAGCCCGGCCTCGAACAGGCGCTCGATGCGCGCGAGCCGCTCGCCCGCATGCTCGAGGCCGACCCGCGCACCGGCCGGCCGCAGCTGGCGCGCCATCTCCTGCACCTGGTCGAAGTGGTCGACCGCCGCCGTCTCGGGCACCTCGAGCCAGAGCTCGCGCGCCTGGCGCGGCGCACCCATCAGCAAGGTGCGCGCGCGAGCGACGAAGGCGCTGTCGAGCAGCGACGCGGTCGACACGTTGACGCAACGCGCATGGCCATCGCGCTCGATCTCGGCCAACGCCAACTCGACCGCACGCTCGTCGATCGCCGCGGTGAGTCGGCCGCGCAATGCGAGCGGCAGCCAGCGCGCCGCGGTCTCGAACGGCCCCTGCGCTTCAAGCTGCAGCCGCAGCGGGCACTCGAGATGCACCAGCTGGCGCTGCGAATCGAGGACCGGGAAGCTCACGAGGCGCGCCCGGCCATGCGTCAGCGCGTCGTAAATTCGCTTGCGCCATGTGCCCTCGCCGAGCATCGCAGTGACGCCGGCGCCGCCTTGGCCTTCGCCGACGATGCCATGCTCGACCGCGAATGCGCCTCGGCTCTCGGCGCGCGCGAGCGCCGCATCGGCGGCGCTCATCACCTGCGCGACATGACGATCGCGGCGCATTTCGACCGCACCAACGGCGATGCCGACTCCGGGGCCGAAGGCCGGCAGCACGACGCTGAGCGCTTCGGTCACCGCGTGCGCGGTCTCGAGCGTCACGCCGCCCACCGGCAGGCACAGCGCGAAGTCCGAGCCGTTCAAACGCCCGAGATAGCAGCCCGGAACGCGCTGCGTATAGGCCTGCAGCGCCTGCGCAATCGCACCGATCATGCGGTCGGTCGCGGCGTGGCCGAGGCCGCGGTTCACGCCGGCGAGGTCGAGCACGCGCAGCAACACCAGGCCGCCTTCGGCCGCGCCGTCCTCGCGCTGCAGCGCGGCACCGAGCTGGCCGAGGAAGTGCTTGCGATTGGCGAGGCCGGTCAGCGGATCGGCGTGCGCCTGCTGGCGCAACGCCTCGACCTGCGCGGCCTGCGCATCGAAGATCAGCTTGAGCCGCTCGACCATCGTGTTCATCGCGCGCGTGAGTCGCTGCAACTCGGGCACTTGCGACTCGGGCACGGTGACGAACTCGCCGTTGACGAGCGACTGCGCCTGCTCGACCGCACGATCGAGCGGCTTGCGAATCCGCGCCACGACCGCATGGCCGATCAGGCCCGCCAGCACGCCGACCGCAGCCAGCGTGAGGGCGGAGCGCAGGCTCGCTTGCCAAAGATCGTCGTGGGCGAAGGCCGTGTGGCTCACGACTTGCACCGAGCCGAGCGCACGCCAGCCATCGGACACCTGCGCCACGCCGGGCGTCGACTCGATCGGCAGCAGCTTGACGAACCACGCCGGGGCCTGGCTCGGCGCGAGCTCGGCGTCGCGCGTGAACGCGACCTTGCCGTTGGCCGTCGTGAAGCGAACGCGCCGATAGAAGCCGGTGTCGAACTGGGCCGCCATCAGCAGCTCCATCAGCTGCGGATCGCCCTTCTGCTGCGACAGCGCGAGAGCGAGCGAAGCGGCGTTGTCACTGTTCTTCAGACGCAGCTGGGTCTGCAGCGTCTCGCGCGCGGAGCTGATGGTCACGCCGGCACTGCCGATGAAGGCGAGCAGCAAAGTTCCGAGCAGCAGCAGCCAGATCTGACGAATCAGCGACATGAAATCCCCTTCGTCATTGTCATTGAAATCCCTCGGCGCGCGCCTTGGCCAGCACTTCGCGCCAACGCGACAAGCGCGCCACGGGGTCGCCAGCGGTCTGCGCGCCGACGCCTTGCCACAGGCCTTCGCTGTTGAAACTGAAGACCGGAGACAGGTCGGGGCGGCGCGATGCGGGGCGGATGTCGGTGATCAGGTTGTCGAGAATTCGCGGCTCGGCGTTCGGTGTCGCGTAGTACGCCAGCACCATGTGGGCTTGCACCGTGCCGCCCGGCCCGCCGATTTGCGCACGCACATAGACGAGCCGCAGCTTGTGCACCGGCATGCCCAGCGCGAGCAGGCTGAAGTACTTGCCGATGACGAAGTCTTCGCAGTCGCCGGCGCCCTTGTCGAGCATCTCGAGCGGGCTCGCCCAGTAGTCAACCTGGCCCCAGACCTCGATGTCTTCGCGCGCCTCGACGCGCCGGTTGAAGAACTGATT
Organism: Betaproteobacteria bacterium; assembly: GCA_005882155.1. Lineage (GTDB taxonomy): Bacteria > Pseudomonadota > Gammaproteobacteria > Burkholderiales > Burkholderiaceae_C > Albitalea. Next base: position 4,029 of record VBCQ01000166.1, on the reverse strand, counting down.
CATCGCTTGCAGCCGTCCGTCGTCATCGAGGTCGGCGGCTGTTGCCATTGCCACATGCAGCGCACGCACACCGGCGACCGCGCGCGGACTGAGCTTCTTCGCCGCCGCCAGCATGCGCTCGGCATCCCATGCGCGCGGCTGCGATGCCGATGCACTGAGGCACGCAATGAGCAGCCGCGGCAGCCACGCGCGCAGCGCGCGCCAGATCCATTCCAACGCTCGCGCAGCGCGGCGCGACTGCGGCCCCGGCGCAGGCAAGACGGTGATGGGGATGGCTGCGTTGTGCACGGATTTGACGGGGCAACGCATTGTTGTCGTCTTGACGTGCTCGCAACTTGAGCGTATCGCGCTCGCGCGTGAGCAGCGTGATCTCGTTCACGCACAACGTCGCGTGGCCGCACGCGGCGTTGCCAGCCTTCGCCGGCAGTCTGTGAACTGGCACACGCTGGCCGTCGACTAGCGCGCTGCGCCCCGTGTTCAGAGGGGCGGCGCAGCGCGCTCGCCGAATACACTCGCGCCCGTATCCCGCTTCCCATAACGACACCATGCGAGTCAAGACCCATCTCACCGCCACCGCGATCACGCTGTCGCTCGTCGCGGTGCAGGCCGCGGCGCAGAACGCGGAGTCCTTGAAAGCCGCGGCCGAAAGAGCGGTGCAGACCAACCCCGACGTCACCGCCCGCTTCAATGCTTATCGCGCATCGGCCGACGCGGTCGACGTGGCGCGTGCCGGCTGGCGCCCGCGCCTGGACCTGTCGGCGAGCACCGGCCACGAGAGCGACCGCATCACCTCGCGCGTTCCGCCAGCGGACTCGATGCATCGCGATGGCGTGGCCTTGACCTTGACACAGCTGCTGTGGGACGGCCTCGGAACGCAGCGCGAAATCGATCGCACGAGCCACGAGAAGCTCGCGCGCTATTTCGAGCTGCTCGACACGACCGAGCAGACCGCGCTCGAAGCGGCACGCGCGACCTACGATGTGCAGCGCATGCGCCGCCTGGTTCAGCTTGCCGAAGACAGCTACGTGCAGCACAAGTACGCGACGCTGCAGATCCAGTCGCGCTTCAAGGCCGGCGTCGGCCGCGGCGTGGACCTCGAGCAAGCCAACGCGCGTCTCGCACTCGCCGAATCGAACCTGAGCACCGAGATCGCCAATCTGCACGACGTGACAGCGCGCTACCAGCGCATCGTGGGCGATGCGCCGCCGAAGCAATTCCCGCCGCTTGCCTCGCTCGACAAGTCGGTGCCGGCGAGCAGCGGTGAAGCGATGACCGCGGCGATCCGCCAGAACGCCGGCATCAGCGCGAGCATCGAAAGCCTGCGTGCAGCGCGCTCGGCCGCACAGACACGAGAAGCGAGCTACCAGCCGCGCATCGAAGCGCGCGTTCGCGGCGCCGCCGGCACCAACCTCGATGCGGTGCGCGATCAGAAGCGCGACAACAGTGCCGAGATCGTGCTGAACTGGAACCTCTACAACGGCGGCGCCGACCAGGCGCGCGTTCGCCAGCAAGTGAACCTCGTCAACCAGGCCGCCGACACGCGCGACAAGACATGTCGCGACACGCGCCAGACCGCGGCCATCGCGTTCAACGACACGCGCAAGCTCACCGAGCAATTGCAATACCTCGACCGCAACACGCTCGCGATCGAGAAGGCGCGCGACGCCTATCGGCAGCAGTTCGACATCGGCCAGCGCAGCCTGCTCGATTTGTTGAATGCCGAGAACGAGCTCTACACCGCGCGCCGCGCCTACGCGAACGCCGAATTCGACTTGGGTGTCGCCTATGCGCGCACCCATGCGGCGATGAATCAGCTGACGACGCAGCTCGGCATCGCGCGTGTCGATGCCAACGCCACCGAAGCCGCAGGCTGGAGCGCCGCCGAAGACGCACCGGGCCGTTGCCCGGTCCTCATTGCCGAAGTGATCAACACCGATCGCAGCGAGCTCGACGAGCGCGCGAAGCGGATTGCGGCGACGGTGCCGCCGGCAGCGCCGCGCAAGCCCTGAATTCGATCAACCACAGAGGACACAGAGATCACAGAGAAGAGAGCTTCAGTTTTCTCTGTGTCCTCGGTGTGCTCTGTGGTGAAAATGAATTTCAGCGTTTGACCGGCGGCAGATCCGTACAGACGCCCTCGTAGGCTTCGGCCGCAAGACCCATGCTTTCGCCGAGGGTCGGGTGCGGGTGGATCGTCTTGCCGATGTCCACACCGTCCGCGCCCATCTCGATCGCCAGCGCGATCTCGCCGATCAAGTCGCCGGCATGCGTGCCGACGATGCCGCCGCCGACGATGGCGTGGCTGTCGGCATCGAACAGCAGCTTGGTGAAGCCTTCGTCGCGCCCGTTGGCGATCGCGCGGCCCGACGCGGTCCACGGCAGCAAGCCCTTCTTGATCTTCATGCCGCGGGCCTTGGCATCGTCTTCGGTGACTCCCACCCACGCCACTTCGGGGTCGGTGTAGGCCACGCTCGGGATCACGCGCGCGTCGAACGCGGCGCGGCGCAGCTTGTCGTCACCGAGTTGCTCGCCGGCCGCCACCTCGGCGGCGACGTGCCCCTCGTGCGTCGCCTTGTGCGCGAGCATCGGCTGGCCGACGATGTCGCCGATCGCGAAGATGTGCGGCACGTTGGTCCGCATCTGCACATCGACCGGAATGAAGCCGCGCTCGCCGACCGTCACCCCCGCCTTCTCGGCACCGATGCGCTTGCCGTTCGGCACTCGGCCCACCGCCTGCAGCACCATGTCGTAGAGCTGCGGCTCTTTCGGCGCGGCCTCGCCTTCGAAGCGCACGAGAATGCCGTCCTTCGTCGCCTCGGCGCCGACCGTCTTGGTCTTCAGCATGATGTTGTCGAAGCGCGGCGCGTTCATCTTCTGCCACACCTTCACGAGATCGCGGTCGGCGCCGAGCATCAGGCTGTCGAGCATCTCGACCACGTCGAGTCGCGCGCCGAGCGTCGAATACACGGTGCCCATTTCGAGGCCGATGATGCCGCCGCCGACGACCAGCATGCGCTTCGGGTTCTGCCGCAGCTCGAGCGCGCCGGTCGACGTGACGACGCGTGGATCGTCCTTCGGCAGGAAGGGCAGCTTCACCGCTTCGGAGCCGGCCGCGATGATGGCGCGCTTGAAGCGGATCGTTTGTGTCTTGCCGTCGCTCATCGCGACGCGCAAGTGAAACGGATCGACGAACTCGCCGCTGCCGGTCACCACCGTCACCTTGCGCATCTTGGCCATCGCCGCGAGGCCGCCGGTCAGCTTGCCGACGACCTTCTCCTTGTGCGTCAGCAGCTTGCGCAGGTCGATCGATGGTGCGGCGAAGCTCACGCCGAGCGCATCGAAATGCTTCACCTCGTCCATCACCGCAGCGACATGCAGCAGCGCTTTCGACGGGATGCAACCGACGTTGAGGCAGACGCCGCCGAGTGTCGCGAATCGCTCGACGAGCACGGTCTTCAGGCCGAGATCGGCGGCGCGGAACGCGGCCGAATAACCGCCGGGCCCGGAGCCAAGGACGAGCATGTCGCAGTCAAGATCCACCGTGCCGGCGAACGCTTCACTCCCTCTCCCACTGGGAGAGGGTTGGGGTGAGGGCCGCGGAGCCCGGGCTTCGACAGGCTCAGCCCGAACGGGACTGGGTGCACCGGCTCCTTCGCCCTCCAACGTCAAGATCACCGTCCCTTCATTGACGGTATCCCCCACCTTGACCTTCAACTCCTTCACCACCCCCGCTTGCGACGACGGGATCTCCATCGATGCCTTGTCACTCTCCACCGTGATCAGCGACTGCTCGGCTTTCACCGTGTCGCCGGGTTTGACCAGCACTTCGATGATCGCCACGTCCTTGAAGTCGCCGATGTCCGGGACCTTGATGTCGATGAGGGCCATTTCTATTCTTTCAGTTTGACCGTGTGAACCCGGATCGGGCCGTTGGAGTTCTTGTCGAATTCGCAGCCGGCGCGTACGCCGAGCTCGGCCAGTTCGCGCGCCGACTTCGCCTTGTCGTAGGACGTGAACATGGCGCCCAAC
>VBCQ01000160.1 GCA_005882155.1 Betaproteobacteria bacterium | reverse complement strand
GATTTGTTCATGGCGCTCGGCCGCTACAACGGCAGCCGCGGACGCGATGAGTATCCGAACCTGGTGTTCGGCGCGCGCAAGAACTGGGACTACGCACCGGCTTAAGCTGCTACAAGCCCAACCAGGCCTTGGGCGATGCTGCGTCGACGCCGATCAGCGTGAGCACGCGTTCCACCGTGTCGTTGATGAGCTCTTCGACGCTTTGCGGTCGGTGGTAAAACGCCGGCAATGGCGGTGTCTCGCGCACCATCAGCACCAGGCGCCGGCGCTCCTTCAGCGTGACGTCGGCGGCGCGAGTCAGCAGGTTGTCCGACAGGCCATGGGCAACCGCGGCGAGCGTCTTCATCGAGCATGGCGCGACAACCATCGCAGCGGTCGCGAACGATCCGCTCGCGATCGCTGCTCCCACGTCCGAGGGGCTGTACGCCACATCGGCAAGCGCCTCGAGCTCCTTGCGATCGAGCCCGAGCTCATGATGAACGTTGAGCACGCCTGCGGGGCTCGCGACGAGATGGGTCTCGTGACCGGTGAGCTTCAGCCGCTCGAGCAGGCGGATCGCGTACACCGCGCCGGTCGCGCCGGTGATGCCGACGACCACCCGAAGCGCACGCTCGTTCACCCGATCAGGCCTCGGCGCCGAGCACCTGCTGCAACTCGCCGGCTTGGTACATCTCCATCATGATGTCGGAGCCGCCGACGAATTCGCCGTTGACGTAGAGCTGCGGAATCGTCGGCCAGTTGGCGTAGTCCTTGATGCCCTGGCGCACGTCATCGTCCTCCAGCACGTTGAAGGTCGTCAGGTCGTTGACGCCGCAGGCTTTGAGGATCTGCACCGCGCGGCCGGAAAAGCCGCACATCGGAAATTGGGCCGTGCCCTTCATGAAGAGCACGACACGGTTGGATTTGACGAGATCGTCGATGCGTTGCTGAACTTCGCTCATGGTCGTATCGCCTTCGGCTGGCAGAGGGTGGATCAGCCCAGGTTATACGGCAATCGACCTTGTCCTGAAGCGCGCGGGGCTTGTCCCCGGGCTTCAGCGCTCAGAACGAGTACGACACGCCGACCTGCACCAGCGGCGACAGGCGCATGTCGCGCAACACGTCGTCCAGGCTCTGGTTGCCGCTGAGCACCCGGCCCAGCTTGACGGCCGAGCTCGGGCTCAGCGCCATCACGCCGATGTCGGCGCTGAAGCCCCAGCCTCCGCGGGCCGAGAGCCCCGTGTAGCCGACACCGAAATACGGTACGGTTGTCGGGTCGGAAGGCGACGCCAAGTCGGTGCCGACCAGTCCCAGGCCACCGATGCTGCGTCCGACGCTGAACGCACGTCCGGCCAAGCCGGCGGTCGGAAGCGTCGACAGCAGCGATGTCGATCGCGACCCGACGAGTACGCCGCTGGTGGCGCGGAAGCCGCCTGCATCGCGCGCGCTGCCGAGAGCGCGGGTGAAGTAATAGTCGCCCATCACGCTGAGCCCGCTGACTTGCAGGCTGCTGCTGTCGGCGTTCAGTGCATCGGCGCGCCATAGCGGCGTCGTCGTGCCGAGCGAAAGTCGGCCTTGCAAGCGCGGCCAGTCGGCGCGCTGCGAGTGGGGCACGAGGCCGTTGCCTTCGAGAGCCCACGCGCCGCTGACAGCGCTGAGCGCCAACGTTGCTGCCGCCATCCAGTGTGCTGATCGCATGACAAGCTCCTTGAAATGACCCAGGTGCGAGGCACGGATCGGGCCAGGTCCCGACCTGCGCTTTCATGCTACGCCGGCCGTCGGCGCTTGTGTGCCGATTCTCGCGACCACCCCTTCAGATGAGGGAAGTCGTGACGCATTTGGCACAGACGACTTGACGCCGGCGGCGCCCGCGCCACACTGTTGAACTCAGCCCTGCGCCGTCGCCGGAACGAACCCTCCGCTGCAGCGCAGCACGCCGGCCAGATCGCGGCGCGAGTTGATTCCGCTGAACCCGGCTCGGGCCAGCAAGGCGCTGACCGAAGCGGCCTGATCGTGACCGTGCTCGAGCAGCAGCCAGCCGCCGATTTCCAGATGTTCAATCGCGTGCGCGACGATCTGGCGGATCGCATCCAGCCCGTCAACGCCGGCCGCCAGCGCCATCGCAGGCTCATGCCGCAAGTCGGCGAGATGCGCATCACCTTCGGCGACGTACGGCGGGTTGCTCAGCGCCAGATCAAAGCGCTGGCCGGCGAGCGCATCCCACCAGTGACTGCACAGCAGGCGCACATCGAGACCGAACCGTTGGACGTTGCGTTGCGCGACCTCGAGGGCGGCGGCGCTCGCATCGACGGCGCAGACTTGGGCATCCATCGCGCCGTGCTTCACGGCCAGTGCGATGGCACCGCTGCCGGTGCCGAGGTCGACGACACGCGGTGCGCCGACCGCCGCCAGCGGTCCGCGCAACAGCTCGAGCGCCCAGTCGACCAGCGTCTCGGTGTCGGCGCGTGGCACCAGCACATCGGAATTCACTTCCAAAGCGAGGCCGTGGAACTCCTTCTCGCCGACGATGTAGGCGAGCGGCTCGCCGCTGGCGCGCCGAGCCAGCTCGTCCAGGTATGCATGGGTCTGCGTCGCGTCGAGAACGACCCCGTCGTTCGCGATCAACCAAGCGCGAGGTCGGGCCAACGCTCGCGCGAGCAGCAGCTGCGCATCGAGCCGATCGACGCCGCGCGCGCGGGCTTCGACCAGTGCGTCGGCCACCGTGAATCCGCTCATCCTTCGCCGCTTTCCAATGCGGCCAATTGCTCGGCCGCGCGTGCCGCTTCCAACGCGGCGATCACCTCATCGAGATCGCCATCGAGAATGAACTGCAGCTTGTACAGCGTGAGGTTGATGCGGTGATCGGTCAGCCGCCCTTGCGGGAAGTTGTAGGTGCGGATGCGGTCGCTGCGGTCACCGCTGCCAATCAGGCCTTTGCGTGTCGCGGCCTCCTTCGCGGCGCGCTCGCTGCGGTCCTTTTCGCGCAGTCGCGCCGCGAGCACCGCCATCGCCTTGGCCTTGTTCCGGTGCTGCGATCGATCATCCTGGCATTCGGCGACGATGCCGGTGGGCAGGTGGGTGATGCGGATCGCACTGTCGGTCTTGTTGACGTGCTGTCCGCCGGCACCGCTCGCGCGAAAGGTGTCGATGCGCAGCTCGGCCGGGTTGAGCGCGATCTCTTCGGCGGCGTCGGGCTCGGGCAGCACGGCCACCGTGCAGGCGCTGGTGTGGATTCGGCCCTGCGTCTCGGTCGCCGGCACGCGCTGCACGCGGTGCCCGCCGGACTCGAATTTGAGCCGCCCGTAGACGTTCTCGCCCTCGATGCGGAACACCACTTCCTTGTAGCCGCCGAGGTCCGACACGCTCTCCGACAACACCTCGACACGCCAGCCGCGGCGCTCGGCATAACGCAAGTACATGCGCGCGAGATCGGCGGCGAAGAGGGCGGATTCGTCGCCGCCGGTGCCGGCGCGAATTTCGACGAAGGCATTGCGCTCGTCGTCGGGGTCACGCGGCATCAGCGCGGTCTGCAGCTGGATGCCAAGGCGCTGCACATCGGCTTGCGCGGCAGCAACTTCCTCTTGCGCCATCTCGGCCATGTCGGGATCGACAAGCATCTCTCGCGCGCCGGCCAGGTCGCGCTCACGCTGCTCGAAGCGACGGAAGCCTTCGACGACGCCCGACACCTCGGCATGCTCGCGGGTCAGCTCGCGAAAGCGCTTCATGTCGGCAGCGATGTGCGGGTCGGACAGCGTCGCGTCCAGCTCGTCGAGCCGCATCGCGAGACGCTGGAATTGTTGGCGCAGTGAGTCTTTCATACAGATGCTCGTTGGTGCTCGTTGAAAGCCGGAGCACCGCGTGATGCCACGCAACGCACGCTCCGGCCGGGTGGCCGGGCGCAGCTAACGCTGGTCGTCGCTCGGGTTGCGCGACGCGTTGCGCAGGAACAGCCGCGACAGCGTGTCTGCCAGCTCGGCGCGCTGCTCGCCGTCGGCCGAGTGCAACTCAGCCAGCGCGCCGTGCAGCATCTTCTGCGTCAGGCCGCGCGACAGCGCTTCGAGCACGGCCTCGACGTCTTCGCCCTTGGACAGCAGCTTGCGGGCGCGCGCGATCTCGGCGGCGCGCCAGTCGGCGGCCTGCGCGTTCAGCGCCTGGATCAGCGGAACGGTGTTGCGCTGACCCAGCCAATGCACGAAGCCCTGCACGCCGGTCTCGATGATCGCCTCGGCCTGCTCGACCGCGGCCTGCCGCTTTTCGCCCGCTGTCTGCACGAGCAGCGACAAGTCGTCGACGGTGTACAGGTAGACGTCCGACAGGCGCGCCACTTCGGGCTCGATGTCGCGCGGCACCGCGAGGTCGACCATGAACATCGGGCGGTGCTTGCGCGCCTTCAACGCGCGCTCGACGGCACCGAGGCCGATGATCGGCAGCGAGCTCGCGGTGCACGAGATCACCACGTCGAACTCGGCCAATCGCTGCGGCAAGTCAGCCAGGCGCAGCGCCTCGGCGCCGAAGCGGCCGGCGAGCTTTTCGCCGCGCTCGAGCGTGCGGTTGGCGACCGCCAGCGTGCGCGGGCTTCGCGCCGCGAAATGCGTTGCGACGAGCTCGATCATTTCGCCGGCGCCGACGAACAGCACCTTCAACTCGCGCAGGTCTTCGAACAACTGCGACGCGAGCCGCACCGATGCCGCGGCCATGCTGATCGAGTGGGCGCCGATCTCGGTCGACGTGCGCACTTCCTTGGCGACCGCGAACGAGCGCTGGAACATCTGGTGCAGCGTCGACCCCAAGCTGCCGGCAGTGTCGGCTTCGCGCACTGCCTGCTTCATCTGGCCGAGGATCTGCGGCTCGCCGAGCACCATCGAATCGAGGCCGCTTGCGACCCGAAATGCATGCCGCGCCGCGGCGCCGCCTTCGAGCACATAGGCGTGGTCGCGCAAGGTCGGGCTGCCGACACCGCCGATCTCGGCCAGCCACTCGACGCTCGGGTTGACGAGCGATTGCGTCTGGCCCGCCTCGCCGGCGATGTAGAGCTCGGTGCGGTTGCAGGTCGAGACCAGCGCGGCTTCGGGCGCGCGCTGAACGCGCTGGCGGAACGAGCGCAACGCCGGCGCGAGCTGCTCGGGCGAGAACGCGAAACGGCCGCGCAAGTCCAGCGGCGCCGTGGCATGGTTCAGCCCAAGGGCAAGGACGCTCATCTGGCGATTATAAAATTCGTCGTCTTTCGGGGACTCGAGCATCCGCCAAGGTCCGCAATGCGGTTTGATTCAGGTCAAACCGCTTTTACCCCTTTATCGCAGCTTTCGCACCTTGGACGCTCTCGGCGGCTTCTGGCATCTGGCCAATTTTTTTGCTCCGGCCGCCGGTGTCGCGCTGTTCGCGTCGCTGATGGCCAAGCTGCTGTGGCATCGCGAGCTGCGCGGCGTCGCGTGGCCGCGGCTGTGGGCCTGGGCCTTCGGCAGCGCAGCGCTCGCCGCCCTCGGCGGGCTCATCATCTTCGGACACGACGGCAAGATGGCGACCTACGCCGCGATGGTGTTGGCCTGTGCGCTCGGCCTGTGGTGGAGCGGGTTCCGCCCCTAGCCGGCCAGCGCTTCAGCGCGACTCTCGCTCGTCACCACCTCGCCCCGCAACGAATGCGGGTAGGCCTCGGTGATCGTCACGTCGACCATCTCACCGATGAGTCGCGCCGGGCCCATGAAGTTGACGACGCGGTTGCATTCGGTGCGGCCCATCAGCTCGCTCGCGTCCTTGCGTGAGCGGCCCTCGACCAGCACGCGCTGTACGCTGCCGACGCGCGACTCGCTGATGCGCCGCGCGTTGTCCTCGATGACCGCTTGCAAATGCTGCAGGCGCGCGAGCTTCACCGCATGCGGCGTGTCGTCATGCAGCGCGGCGGCAGGCGTTCCGGGTCGCGGGCTGAAGACGAAGCTGAAGCTGCCGTCGAAGCCGACGTCGGCGATCAGCTTCATCGTCTTCGCGAAGTCGTCGTCGGTCTCGCCGGGAAAGCCGACGATGAAGTCGCTCGACAGGCTGATGCCGGTCCGCACGGCGCGCAGCTTGCGCACCGTGCTCTTGTATTCCATTGCGGTGTAGCCGCGCTTCATCGCCATCAGGATGCGGTCGCTGCCGTGCTGCACCGGCAAGTGCAAATGGCTCACCAGTTGCGGCACCTTGGCATAGACGTCGACGAGCCGCTGGGTGAACTCGTTCGGGTGGCTGGTGGTGTAGCGGATTCGCTCGATGCCGGGGATGTCGGCGACGTATTCGATCAGCAGCGCGAAGTCGGCGATCTCGGCGGTGTCGCCCATCTTGCCGCGATACGCATTGACGTTCTGCCCGAGCAGGGTCACTTCCTTCACGCCCTGGTCGGCGAGTCCGGCGACCTCGACCAGCACGTCGTCGAACGGGCGCGAGACCTCTTCGCCGCGCGTGTAGGGCACGACGCAATAGCTGCAGTACTTCGAGCAGCCTTCCATGATCGAGACGAACGCCGTCGCGCCGTCGACGCGGGCGGGCGGCAGGTGATCGAACTTTTCGATCTCGGGAAAGCTGATGTCGACCTGCGGGCGATGCTGCTGAGCGCGCTGGTCCAGCAGCTGCGGCAAGCGATGCAGCGTCTGCGGGCCGAACACCACATCGACATACGGCGCGCGCTCGATGATCGCGGCGCCTTCCTGGCTCGCGACGCAGCCGCCGACGCCGATCAGCACGCCCTTGGCTTTGAGATGCTTGACACGCCCGAGATCGCTGAACACCTTCTCTTGCGCCTTCTCGCGCACCGAGCAGGTGTTGAAGAGGATCAAGTCAGCCTGCTCGACATCGGTGGTCGGCTCGTAGCCCTGCGCGGCATGCAGCACGTCGGCCATCTTGTCCGAGTCGTACTCGTTCATCTGGCAGCCGAAGGTCTTGATGAAGACTCTTTTCGTCATGGCTTGGTCCATCTCTGCGCCGCCGGATCGAACTGCCACGCTTGAGCCTGCGCGGTCGTCGTCGGCCACGGCTTGATTGCTGCTTCGGCCGGCGTGAGGATCCAGACCTCCTTGACCGCGCCCCCGATATCGAGCGTGTAGTTGACCAGCAGTTTCATTCCAACCAGCTTGCCGCTCATCTCGAGCATGTTCTGCTGG
>VBCQ01000165.1 GCA_005882155.1 Betaproteobacteria bacterium | reverse complement strand
CTCGCAGCACGCACGATGTGCGCTGGGTCGGCGACGCCGCGCTGCCTACGCAGGCGGGCGACCGCCTTTTCATGTCGTTCCACTACGGCCTCTGGTACATGAGCCTCGCGGCGATGGCCCAGGCCACCGGATGCCAGCGCGTCTATTGCCTGGTCGGCGAGATCGACCCGAGCTACAACGACCGCATGGCCGCGATGGCGCGCGCCGCGGGCATCGAGATCGTGCTCGTGCCCGGTGGCATTGCGATGCTGCGCGGTGTGCGCAAGGCACGTGCCGAAGGCGCACTGATCTTCGTGCTGGTCGACGTGCCGTGGGGCCTGAGCGGCGAGCCCGACCAGCGCTTCCCGTTTTTCAGCGGCCACATCGAGGCCAAGTCCGCGCTCTTCACCTTCGCCGAGCGAGCCGGCTTGCAACCGCATCTGCTCGTCGCCGACTACGACGAGGCCGAGCGCACGACCTTCGTCCGCAGCCATGAAGTGCAATCGCAGGCCGAGTGCTTCGCGCTGCTGCAGCGCTATGTGGCCGACAAGCCCTGGCTGTGGGAGCGCCTCGTCGACATCCACAAGTTCAGCACGCTCGCCGGCGAGCGGCCGCACCTGCCGTTCAAGGTGGCGAACGACTTCTATGTCGCCGACATGGCGAACTTGAAAGTCGCGCGCGTCAACCGCAGCCTCTACGAGCGAATGCTCGAAGCCAGGCAACTCGCATCGCAAGGTCTCGCGGCCGACGCCGCCTCACTGCTGGAGCAGATTCATGCAAGCACGACTTTGGCTGTCCGGTCAGTGTTTTGAGTGCAGCGTCGAGCGCATAGCACCGGCCGCCGACGGCTGGGTCGTCAAGACCCGCGCGCGCCGCTACTTCCGGTTCGATGCCGCGAGCGTCGCGCTGCTGCGCAAGCTGATGGGCATCAATGCACTCGACCGCGACGACCCCGCGCAAGCGAGCGACATCGGGTTTTTGCAGAAGCGGTTGATCCCGCTCGGCATCTACGCGCTGCAGGGTGCGCAAGCGGCCGTGCCGAAGTCGCATGCGAGCTCGGGCGCGATGCATTGGCACCGCCAATTGCTCGCAGCGCGCCACGTTCGCCCACTGGCCGCCGCGCTCGCGCCTTTGTTTTCGCCATGGCTGCTCGCGCCGCTGATGGCGCTGTGCCTGTGGATTCACGCGAGCTATGTGCTCAATACCGCCGGACAAATCGGCTACCACGATCTGCTGACCTATTCACCGAACGAATTGCTGCTGCTCGCGAGCGTTGCGATCGTCCGCGGATTGCTGCATGAATTCGGCCACGCCGCAGCGTGTTGGCGATTGACGCGCTCGGTCGGTGCCATCGGCTACGGCGTGTTCATCGGGACACCGGTGCTGTATTGCGATGTATCCGATATTCATTTGCTGCCGCGCCGATCGAAAGCCATCGTCGGGCTCGCCGGCACGGCGATGGACATCGTGCTTCTGGCGCTGTTCGTCGTCATCGGTGGCACGGATGCGAGCGTCGTGAAGGTCTATTGGCTCAGCATGGCGGCGGTGCTGCTCAACCTCGTGCCGTTCTATCGCAATGATGGATATTGGGTGATGAATGATTTGGCCGGCACCAGCGATTTGCTCAAGGAGAGCTTGCAGGCTTGCTGGTCGGGCACGGCGCGGACACGAGATTGGCTGATGCTGGGATTCACCGCACTTTGCGTCATTGGAGTTCTGTTGTTGGCAATTGCATTTGCATTGCAATTCGGTCCAGAGCAATTGGCCGAAGCCGCCGTGCTGCTGCCGAGTTTTGCGGGCGTGGTGCTCGCGCTCGTCACGACGCTTCAGTACGCAGCGCTGGGATTCGGCGCGTTTGCTGCGGCGAAGACAGTGAGCTCGGGCGTGCAAACGCGGTTGAACGCGAGTCGCAGCGTGTCTGTTTGAACCCGAATCGCCCGCGCGGCAACTCAGATTCGTGCGGGTCTTCTCGCCCGCACGCTCAACAAGCGGGAGCCACCATGCCAGAAACGCTCGCCCCCTTCGTCTTCGCCATCGATGCGGCCTTCGCCGCCGACCTCGAGGACATTGATGTCGACGACGATCCAGCCACGACGCTTCTCGAGTTCCTGTCGTCGGCCGCCAAGCCGCCCGCCTCGCCGGCGCGACGGCCGTCCGGGCGCCTCGTTTCGCTGATCGTCGATCGCGACCAGCTCTAACGAATACAGCAACGCCGGCGCCGGCCACGTGGCCGGGCTCGTGCGACGTTGCTGGACGCCACGAGGCCGGACCTCGGTGGCGATCGATGACCCGCTACCGCAGCAGCGTCGGACGGTCAGCCGTCGTACTTGAACGACAGTGAAACGCGCGCGCGGTAGGCAACGACTTTGCCGCCGTCAACCTTCATGTCGAGCTTGCCGACTTCGGCGATGCGCAGATCGCGCAGCGACAGTGCCGCGGTCTCGACGGCGTTTTTCGCAGCGTCCTCCCACGAGACTTTGCTCGTGCCGATGATCTCTGTGACGCGGTAGACGCCGGTTTCAGCATTCTTCTTGGCCATGAGTTGCTCCTTCAGAGTCAAAGCCACGGCACTGATCGCTCACGCCGCGCAAGGGCAATCATAGGCGCCTGGTGGTCCCACGGC
>VBCQ01000163.1 GCA_005882155.1 Betaproteobacteria bacterium | reverse complement strand
GCCATCATCCGTTCGCCGAGTTCCTGGCTTTGCGCGGACAGCACGATGGAGTCGATCAGCACCCCCGTTCGCTCGATGCGCTGCAGTACCTGCGCCACCGGCATCTCGATGCGCTCGTAGACCTCGCGCAGGCCGCGCTCGGTCTCGAGCTTCGGCCACAGCGCCTGGTGCACCTGCAGCGTCATCTCGCTGTCTTCGCACGAGTACTCGCCGGCACGCGTGACCTCGACCTGGCCGAACGGGATCTGGTGCACGCCCTTGCCGCAGACGTCTTCGTAGCTCAGGCCGCTGCGCCCAAGGTGGCGCAACGCCAGGCTTTCGAGGCTGTGCGGCTTGTGCGCTTCGAGCACATAGCTTTGCAGCATCGTGTCGTGCACATAGCCGCGGATCAGGATGCCGGCGTTGGCGAAGACGTGGATGTCGTACTTGATGTTCTGCCCGAGCTTGGGCGCGTCGGGGTTCTCGAGCCAAGGCTTCAGGCGCGCAAGAACTTCATCGGTGTCGAGCTGGTCGGGCGCGCCGGCATAGCTGTGGCGCAGCGGGATGTAGGCCGCCTCTCCCGGCGCGACGCTGATCGAGATGCCGACGAGCCGCGCGACCATCGCATCGAGCGAGTCGGTTTCGGTGTCGATCGCGGTCAGCGGCGCGGCACTGATCTTCGCGACCCACGCGTCGAGCGCGTCGTGCGTCAGCACGGTGTCGTAGCGGCGCTCGGGCGCCGGGCCGAACAAGTCGTCGACCGCGACATCCGGCGCGCCGCCTTCACCAGGTGTCGAGGGCGTCGACGTCTCGAGCTCGCGGCGCAAGCTCTTCAGGCCGTAGCGGCTGAAGAACGCGAGCAAGCCCTCGCGATCGATGTCGCGGAACGCGAGCGACTCGAAAGCCGGCCAGTCGAGCACATGGCCGCTCAGGTCGCAGTCGGTCACCACCGTGATGAGGCGCCGGCCCTGCGGCAGCCAGTCGAGCGCGCGCCGCAGGTTCTCGCCGACGGCGCCTTTCATGCCGGCGGCGGCCGCGATCACGCCTTCGAGCGAGCCGTGCTCGGCGATCCACTTTACGGCCGTCTTCGGGCCGACCTTGTCGACCCCCGGCACGTTGTCGACCGAGTCGCCGATCAGCGTGAGGTAGTCGATGATGCGCTCCGGGGGCACGCCGAACTTGGCAACGACGCCGGCGATGTCGAGCACCTCGGGCGGCTTGCTCATCGTGTTGATCAGCGACACCTGCGGCGTGACGAGCTGCGCCAGATCCTTGTCGCCGGTCGAGATCACGACCTTGTGCCCGCCGTTGGCGGCAGCGCAGGCGAGCGTGCCGATCACATCGTCGGCCTCGACGCCGGGCACTTCGAGCACCGGCCAGCCGAGCAGCTTCACGACCTCGTGGATCGGCTCGATTTGCCGCGCCAGGTCCTCGGGCATCGCCGTGCGCGTCGCTTTGTACTCGGCGTACCACTCGTCACGGAAAGTCGGGCCCTTGGCATCGAAGACGCAAGCCGCGTGCTCGCAAGGAATTCGGTCGCGCAGCCACTTCATCATCCCGACCATTCCGTGAATGGCGCCGGTCGGAAAATTGTCCGGTCCGCGCAGATCGGGCAGTGCGTGATAGGCACGGTAGAGGTAGCTCGAGCCGTCGACGAGCAGCAAGGTTTTGTCGGTTTTTTCGGTCATCCGGCGATTGTCGCCGGGGGAAAGCCGGCCCTCGGCGGGCTGGCTTTATCCCTTGCCGACCGTCGGCCGACTTTCCGCCAGCACCCGATCCACCTCGGCGAAAAATTCCTTGTAGCGGATCGGCTTGGCCACGTAGCCGTCGCAGCCGGCAGCACGGGTTTGGTCCTTGTCGCGCTGCATCGCGAATGCCGTCAGTGCGATCACCGGAATGTGGCGAGTCTTCGGGTCGGCCTTGAGCAGCCGGGTGGCGGCGAGGCCGTCGATGTCGGGCAGCTGCAGGTCCATCAGCACCAGGTCAGGCTGATGCTGGCGCGCGATCTCCAGGCCGATGCCCGCTGTTTCAGCCTTCAGCATCGTGTGGCCCGCGTGTTCCAGGATCGCCGCCATCAGCACCATGTTGATGGGCGAATCCTCGATGACCAATATTCGCAGCATCGTCGCCTCTCCCTGAAAGCGTATCGGTATTGCACTGCGCAAAAGGTAACTCAGGCAGGGGTAGAGGTGTCAAGCTGTAAGGCATGACAGCTTGCGGGCGGCCTAAAATCGGAGGTATGAAGCTCATCGTTTGGTTCGTCGCGTGTGGATGCGCCCTCGCCTTGCCGGTGCGGGCCCAGGATGCGCAAACACCCGCCGAACCGGTGGTCAAGCACACCGTCATCGAAGACCAAGGCTCGCGCATCGAAGAGTTGCGCGTGCGCGGCCAGACGCAGCGCATCACGGTCACGCCCAAGGTCGGCACGAAGAAAAGCTACGAGATCATCACCCCCGACGGCTCGCGCGATACGACCGACAGCGCGTCGGCCACGCGTGGCGCCGCCGGCAAGCGCGTCTGGCACGTGCTCTCGTTTTAGCTCGAAATGGCGGTGTTCACCGAGGTCTCGTTCGACGAGGCGTCTGCGCTCGTGTCGCGCCTGTCGATCGGCGAGCTCGTCGCGCTCGACGGCATCGTCTCCGGCATCGAGAACACCAACTACTTCGCCGACACCACGCAGGGCCGCTATGTGCTCACGCTGTTCGAGCGCCTCGGCTTCGAGCAGCTGCCGTTCTATCTGCATTTGATGAAGCATTTGGCGCAGCACGGCATCCCGGTGCCCGAGCCGCAGGCCGACGCGAGCGGCGAGATTCTGCATTCGCTGAAAGGCAAGCCGGCCGCGGTCGTGAATCGGCTGCGCGGGCGCCATCACCTCGCGCCCGACACGGCGCACTGCGCCAGCGTCGGTGCGATGCTGGCGCGAATGCACGGCGCCGGCGCCGACTTCGCGATGCACCAGCCGAATCTGCGCGGCCTCGCCTGGTGGGCCGAGACGGTGCCGCTGGTGCTGCCGCATCTCACGCCTGATCAACAGGCGTTGATCACGCAGGAGCTCGAGTATCAGCAGCATGTGGCGACCTCCGCAGCATTCCACAGCCTGCCGCGCGGGCCGATCCACGCCGACCTGTTCCGCGACAACGTGATGTTCGAGGGCGATGAGCTGACCGGCTTCTTCGACTTTTATTTTGCCGGCGTCGATTGCCAGCTGTTCGACATCGCCGTGTGCCTGAACGACTGGTGCATCGACCTCGAGTCGGGCCGCCTCGTCGAAGAGCGTGCCAACGCTTTTGTCGGCGCGTACCACGCGGTGCGGCCGCTCATCGGCAGCGAGCTGCGATCGATGCCGGCGATGCTGCGCGCCGGCGCGTTGCGCTTCTGGATCTCGCGCCTGTGGGACCACCACCTGCCGCGCGACGCGAGCATGCTCAATGCACACGACCCGTCGCACTTCGAGCGCGTGCTGCGCGAGCGCGTCGAGACGCCGTGGCACTTCACGCCGCCGGCGGCCTCATGAAGCTGCTCCACGTTCGGGCTCGGCAAGGCGCGCGCTGGGTGAACCAGGGCCTGCGCGTCTTTTTTCGCCGACCGCTGGCGTTCTGCGGCCTGATGCTGCTGTGCCTGCTGCTCGCGCCGCTGCTGCTGTTCGCGATGGCGCCGCTCGCGTCGCTCGGCTTCATGATCGCCACCGGCCAGTCCTTGCAAGGCCGTTTTCCGCTGCCCGGCGTGTTCGTCGAGCCGCTGCGAATTTCGCGCCGCCGCCTGTACGCGCACATGAAGCTGTGCCTGCTCTACGCCGCCGGCATCACGATCGTGTTCTGGCTCG
Source organism: Betaproteobacteria bacterium (assembly GCA_005882155.1). Lineage (GTDB taxonomy): Bacteria > Pseudomonadota > Gammaproteobacteria > Burkholderiales > Burkholderiaceae_C > Albitalea. The sequence goes on along the minus strand of VBCQ01000163.1, from coordinate 3,447 downwards.
CGCGTGCCATCGGCGGCGCCGCGATCGATGCGGTGATGCAGGCGGTGGCGGCCGGCAAGACGAGCGTCGAAGAACTCGAGCCGCTGCTGTCGGCCACCGACTTCCAGCTCGCGCGCTTCGTGCTGCTCGCCGGCATCGCGGTGCTGTCGGTGCCGTTCTGGTACGCGCCGGCGCTCGTGCATTGGGGCGATCAAAGCGCTGCCAAGGCCTTGTTCTTCAGCACCGTCGCGTGTTGGCGCAACAAAGGCGCGCTCGCGGTCTACCTGCTGACCTGGGTCGGCGTCGCGCTGCTCTCGCTCGCCGCGGCGACCGCGGTCTTTGCACTGCTCGGTCAAGTGCAATTGATCTTCGCTGCGATCACGCCGGCGATGCTGATGTTCTACGCTGCGTTCTACGCATCGCTGTACTTCACCTTCGCCGAGTCATTCGAGCCGCCGGAACCCGCGACGGCCAACCCAACGCCACCGGAGACGTCATCATGAAAAAGATCGCTCTCGTCACCGGCGCCGGCAGCGGCATTGGCCGCGCCAGCGCACTTGCGCTTTTGAAAGCGGGCTACCACGTCGTGCTCGCCGGACGGCGACTCGACGCGTTGCAGCAGACCGTCGATGCGGCCGGCGACGCGGCGGCGCGCGCGCTCGCCGTGCCGACCGACGTGCGCGATGCGGCATCGGTCGAGGCATTGTTCGCGACGACGCGCGACACGTTCGGGCGTCTCGATGTGCTGTTCAACAATGCCGGCACCGGCGCGCCGGCGATCCCGCTCGACGAGCTGAGCGTCGAGCAGTGGCGCAACGTGGTCGACATCAATCTGACCGGCGCCTTCCTCTGCACGCGAGAGGCGTTCAAGCTGATGAAGAGCCAGACGCCGCGCGGAGGACGCATCATCAACAACGGCTCGATATCAGCGCATGCGCCGCGCCCGTTCAGCGCGCCCTACACCGCGACCAAGCACGCGATCACGGGCCTGACCAAGGCGACCTCGCTCGACGGCCGCGCGCACGACATCGCCTGCGGCCAGATCGACATCGGCAATGCCGCGACCGAGATGACCGAGCGCATGACCCGCGGCGTGTTGCAACCCAACGGCGAGATGCTCCCCGAGCCGCGCATGGACGTTGCGCATGTGGCCGACGCGATCGTGCAAATGGCAAGCCTGCCGCTCGAGACCAACGTGCAGTTCATGACGATCATGGCGACGAAGATGCCGTTTGTCGGGAGGGGTTGAATTCCTCAAGGCCTTTTGCCGAACTCCGCGCTCTCCGCCGTCCACGCAACCGTCTGCTCGCTCAAGCTGATCCCGAGCCCAGGCCGATTCGGCACCAGCATGCGGCCGTCCTTGATCTCGAGCCGCTCGTTGAACATCGGCTCTAGCCATTCGAAATGCTCGACCCACGGCTCGTGTGCATATGACGCCGACAAATGCAGGTGCAGCTCCATCGCGAAGTGCGGCGCCATGCGGATGCGGGCCTGATCGGCGAGTGCCATGATCTTCAGCATCTGGGTGATGCCGCCGACGCGCGGCGCATCGGGCTGGATGAAATCGACCGCGCGGTGGCGGATCAGCTCCCAGTGCTCGGCCACGCTGGTCAGCATCTCTCCGGTCGCGATCGGCGTGTCGAGCAGCGCGGCGAGCGCGGCGTGACCTTCGGCGTCGTAGGCGTCGAGCGGCTCCTCGATCCACGTCAAGTTCAGCGGCTCGACGAGGCGGCCGAAGCGCTGCGCGGTCACGCGGTCCCATTGCTGGTTCGCGTCGATCATCATTGCAGCGCGTCCACCGATCAGCTTGTGCACCGCTTGCACGCGCTCGAGGTCGATCATCGGGTCGGGCTGGCCGACCTTGATCTTGATGCCGCCGATGCCGCGCGCCAGCGACGCCTCGACGTTCGCCAGCACCTCGCTGAGCGGGCTCGACAAAAAACCGCCCGAAGTGTTGTAGCACTGCACCGAGTCGCGGTGCGCGCCGAGCAACTTGGCGAGCGGCAGCTTCGCGCGCTTGGCTTTCAAGTCCCACAGCGCGATGTCGAACGCGGCGATCGCCTGCGTCGCCATGCCGCTGCGACCGACCGACGCGCCGGCCCACACGAGCTTGTCCCACAGCCGCGCGATGTCGTTCGGGTCTTCGCCGATGAGGTTGCCGACGATCTCTTTCGCATGCGCGTACTGACCCCGCCCGCCGGCGCGCTTGGAGTACGAGAAGCCGATTCCAGAGTGGCCTTCGCGTGTCTCGATCTCGGCGAACAGGAAGGCGATCTCGGTCATCGGCTTCTGCCGCCCGGTCAGCACTTTGGCGTCGCTGATCGGACTCGCAAGCGGCAGGAACACCAGCGAGAGCTTGACCCACTCGATGCGGTCGGTGCTCGCGGGCCCGAGCGCGAGACCGGCGGCGAGCGGATTGGCGGCGATCTGCGTCATGGTTCGCTCCGATGTGAACTTCAAAAGATGTCGGGCTCGCCGACCGGTGCGCCGAACGAGGTCTCGAGGTAGTCGAAGTCGCAACCCTGGTTGGCCTGCAGCATGTGCTTGGATGCCATCCAGCCCCAGCCCCGCTCGAAGCGCGGCGACAGCGGCTTCCACTCGTTTTTGCGGCGCGCCAGCTCGGCATCGCTGACCTCGAGATGAATGCGCCGCGCCGGCACGTCGACGCTCACGATGTCGCCGCTCTTGACGAGCGCGAGCGGCCCGCCGATGTAGGCCTCGGGCGCGCAATGCAGCATGCACGCACCGTAGCTCGTGCCGCTCATTCGCGCATCGGACAGGCGCAGCATGTCGCGCACGCCTTGCTTCACGAGCTTGGTCGGAATCGGCAGCATGCCCCACTCGGGCATGCCCGGTCCGCCCAACGGGCCGGCGTTGCGAAGCACCAGCACATGCTCGGGCGTGACGTCGAGATCGGGGTCGTCGACCGCTTTCTTCAGCGATGGATAGTCGTCGAACACCAGCGCCGGCCCGCGGTGCTTGAGCAACTGCGGCGCGCAGGCACTCGGCTTGATGACGACACCGTCGGGCGCAAGGTTGCCGCGCAGCACCGCGAGCGCGCCTTCGGCGTACAGCGGACGGTCCATTGGGCGGATCACATCGTCGTTGTAGACCTCGGCGCCGGCGATGTTCTCGCCGAGCGTGCGGCCGTTGACCGTCAATGCATCGAGCTGCAGCTTCGCGGCCATGCGGTTCATCAACGCGCGCAGACCGCCGGCGTAGTAGAAGTCCTCCATCAAATAGGTGTCGCCCGAAGGACGGATGTTCGCGATCACCGGCACATGACGGCTCGCGGCGTCGAAGTCGGCTAGCGTCAGCGCGCAGCCGGCGCGACGCGACATCGCGACGAGATGGATGATCGCGTTGGTCGAGCAGCCCATCGCCATCGCCACCGCAACGCCGTTGTCGAAGCTCGCGCGCGTGAACACGCGCGCCGGCGTCAAGTCGTCCCACACCATCTGCACGCAG
>VBCQ01000162.1 GCA_005882155.1 Betaproteobacteria bacterium | reverse complement strand
GGCCGGCGAGGACTTGCTCGGCGGTCATGCCGGGCGGCGGATTGCGCGCGAGTCGGCGCTTCTCGGCCTCGGCCTTGATGTGGGCCAGCGCCTGCGTCGTGCTCAGCAGGCCGGTGCCCCGTGGCTCATCGGCAGGGCCGATCTGCGCGATCAGCCAGGCTTGCGGATCGGGTTGCGCGACATCGAACGACGATTCGCCCAAGCCGAAGCGGTGCACTGCGATGGCAGCATGGGCGGCGGAAGATGCCACGGCGAGTCTCCTGATTCGGCATAGCTTGACGCGCGAACGTCAAGCCGTGGTGTGCCGATGGTCAAGAAACGTTGCAGCTGTGCTGGCGGCGCACAGCCTCGACGGGCTTTACTTGGCGAGCAGGCGATTGACCGTCAGCACGTCGTCGGGCTTGAGCGTGCCGGCCGCCTGGCGCAGCTTGAGGCTGCCGACCAGCACGTCGTAGCGGGCCTTGGCGAGATCGCGCCGGGTCGTGAACAACTGCGTCTGCGCGTTGAGCACGTCGAGGTTGACCCGCACGCCGACCTTGTAGCCGAGTTGCGTCGCTTCGAGCGCCAGCTGGCTCGACGATTCAGCGGCTTCCAGCGCCTTGACCTGCGCTTGGCCCGACTCGACGCCGAAGTACGCTTGCCGCGTCGCCTGGGCCACGCTGCGGCGCGCTGCTTCGAGGTTGTTGCGCGACTGCTCCTCGAGCAACAGCGTTTCCTTGACGCGGTTCTGCACCGAGAAACCGGCGAACAGCGGCAGCTTCAGCGTGACGCCGATGCTCGACTGCGTGACCGGACCCGAAATGTCGAATGGCAGCATGCTGCCGGCCGATGGTCCCGAGGTCGAGAGCTGGCTGCCGTTGGTCCCGTTGTGACCGCGGCCGTAGCTCGCCGCGAAATCCACAGTCGGCAGATGACCGGCGCGCGCCTTGTCGGTCTCGAGCTTGGCCACGTCGAGCGCGACGCGCGCCTTGCGCACCGGCGGCGAATCTTCGGACGGCGCGACCCATGCGTCGACCGTTCCCGACAGCACGCTTTCGAGCGTGACCGGCGCGGCCAGCGGCTTCGGTTCGACCGCGTTGCGGCCGACGAGCGTGTCGAGCGCGATGCGCTTGGTGCGCAAATCATTGTCCGCGACGACCTCTTGCGCTGTTGCGAGGTCGTAGCGGGCCTGCGCCTCGCGCGTGTCGGTGATCGTCGCCGTGCCGACTTCGAAGTTGCGCTTGGCCGACGCGAGCTGCTCCGCGATCGCGCGCTTGTTCGCTTGCGCGGACTCCAGCGCCGACTGCGCAGCGAGCACGTCGAAGTAGGCCTGCGAGACGCGCACGATCAGATCCTGCTCGGCCGCTTCGACGTCGGCCTTGGCCGCCTCGACGCCCTTGTCCGCCTGCGCGATCGTCGCATCGTTGCCTCGGTTGAACAGGGTCTGCGTCGCGTTGACGGCAGCGTTGAGGTCCTTCTTCGTCGTGTCGCTGGTCGGAATGTCGCTTCCGGTGCGTGCTGCGGTGACGCCGATTCCGACGCCGGGGCGACGCAGCGCATGCGCCTGCTCGGCCTTGTAGACCGCCGAGTCGGCCAGCGCCCGCGCCGCGAGGTAGGCCGCATCGAAACCGCGTGCCGCCTCGTAGAGCTCGTACAGGCTTTGCGCCCGTGCCGTCGCCGTAACGCCCAGGCTCAGCGCGACGGCCAGCGCGATCGGCGCCAGGCGTGTCGCCAAGCGAGTGAGGATGAAGCGATTGCGCTCAACGGGCATGGTGGGTTCCTTGGCTTTCTTGCTTGTGATCAATATCGCGGCACGCTCGCGTCGACATGGGTCGACCAGGCGTCGATGCCGCCGGCGAGGTTATAGACCGACTCGAACCCTTGGCGCTCGAGGAATGCGACGACCTGCAGACTTCGCACCCCGTGATGACAAATACAGACGATGGACCGCGACGGGTCGAGCTCGCCGACGCGCTCGGGAATGCGGCTCATCGGGATGTGTTTCCACTCGATGCCGTCCAGCCGGATCGACCCGAGCGCGACTTCCCACTCCTCCCGCACGTCGAGCAGCAGCGAGCGCTGGGTCGTGCAGCGCTTGAGGAGCTCATGGACGGCGACCTGATTCATCAAAATTTGAAGCGGCTCGGCTCGTCGAAATTCACCAGGCGCGGCGCGACCGTGTCGAACAGCGCGACGGTGGCGAAATCGTGGTCGCTGCTGCGCGTGACGAGCATCGCTCGCATGATCGGCTGCTGGCCGACGATGGCGGCGAGGCGGCCGCCGACCTTCAATTGCGCGAGCAGGTGCGGCGGCACGTCGGCGACCGAGCCCGACAGCAGGATCACGTCGAACGGTCCTTCGTCGGGCAGGCCGTGCGAACCGTCGGCTTGCCGCACGTTCACGTTCAGCACGGCAGCTCGCTGCAGGTTGGCGCGTGCCATCGCGGCCAGCTCGGGATGGATCTCCATCGTCGTGACCTGCTGCGCCTTGTGACCGAGCAGCGCGGCCATGTAGCCCGAGCCGGCGCCGACTTCGAGCACTTGCTCGTGCTTGTGAACGCTGAGTTCCTGCAGCAGTCGCGCCTCGACCTTGGGCGCCAGCATGCACTGGCCGGCGGGCAGCGGCACCTCGGTGTCGACGAAGGCCATCGCGCGGTAGGCCGGAGGCACGAAGTCTTCGCGCTTGACGACGGCGAGCAGCGACAGCACGCCTTGGTCCAGCACGTCCCAGGGCCGAATCTGCTGCTCGATCATGTTGAAGCGGGCTTGCTCGATGTTCATATTGGATGTTCTCGACGATGTGGCTGTGGAATCGCGCGGCATTCTATTTCGCCACTCCATGGCTCGCGGCTTGGCCGACGGCTTCGCCTGAGCTCGACTTGATGTGCAACAAGCGCTTGAACCACGCCGCAAGGTCGTCGAGGTAGCAATAGACGACCGGCACGACGACGAGGGTCAGCAGCGACGAGGTGATCACGCCGCCGATCACCGCCACCATGCCGAAGATCATCGCCAGCGTCGTCATCAGGATCGGCCGCAGCCGCACCTGCGCGGCGTGCAGCAGCGCGTGCTCGCGGTCCATCACCGCGCCGCCTTCGCCGGCGCGCGAGCGGATCGCGAAGTCGATCAGCAGAATCGCGTTCTTCGTCACCAGCCCCATCAGCATCACGATGCCGATGATGCTGAACATGTTGAGCGTCGAGCGGAACATCAGCAGCGCGAGCACGACACCGATCAAGGTCAGCGGCAGCGAGCTCATCAGCGCCAGCGGCTGCACGAAGCTCTTGAACTGGCTCGCGAGAATCATGTAGATGAAGACGACGGCGAGCGCGAGCGCACCGACCGCGTAGGCGAACGACTCGTTCATGTTCTTCGTCGAGCCGCCGAAGCTGTAGCGGTAGCCGGGCGGCCAGGCGACGCTGTCGAGCACGCGCCGGATGTCGGCCGACACGTCGCCCGAGCTGCGGCCGAACGCATTGGCGTCGATGTTGATCTCGCGGTTGAGGTCGCGCCGGTTGATCTGGTTCGGGCCGGTCGACGGCGTCACGTCGGCCACTTGCGACAGGCGCACGACGCGCGGCGATCCGTCGGCCGCCGGCGCGACGTTGATCGGAATGCGCTGCAGGTCGGCAAGCGACACGCGGCTCTCCGGCGTCAAGCGAACGTTGACGTCGTAGTTCTCGCCGTCGGGCGCGCGCCAGTTGCCCACCGTCGTGCCGGCGACGAGGGTGCGCAAGGTGCTGGCCAGCGCGTTGACGTTGAGGCCGGCGTCGGCGGCGGCGTCGCGCTTCACATCGATCGCCACCGTCGGCTTGTTCGGCTTCAGCGTGCTGTCGAGGTCGACGAGGCCGGGGATGTCGCGCAGCCGCTTGATGATCGTGTTCGACAGGCGCGACAGCTCGGCGAGGTCGGTGCCCTGGATCGAAAACTGCAGGCTCTTGCCGCCACCCAGATCGGTGACGCCGATGTTGGTGACGGTGATGCCGGGAATGTGCGACAGCCGCTCGCGCAGCGGCACCGTCATCTCGTTGACGCTGCGCTGGCGCAGCTTGCGGTCGACCAGCCGAACGTAGGTCGAACCGTAGATCTTGCCGAGCGCGTTGCCGCTGTTGATCGTCGTGACGGTGTGCCGCACCTCGGGCATCTCGCGCAGCACCGCGTCGATCTGCTTGGCGCGCGCCTCGGTCACTTCGAGCGACGAGCCGACGGGGGTGTAGAAGTTGATTTGAGTCTCGGAGAAGTCGGCCTTCGGAATGAACTCGGCGCCGAGCAGCGGGATGATGAAGAAGCTGCCGACGAAGGTCGCAATCGCGATCGCGAGCGTCGCGAGCTTGTGGCGCAGCGACCAGCGCAGGATTGCCTGGTAGGCGCGCGACAGCCATTCGCTGAAGCGATCGAAGAGTCCGGTCACGCGGCCAACGGTCTTGTCGTACAGCGTGACTGGCCTGCCATGGTGAACGCCATGCGATTGCGGGTCGTTCCAGATGCTCGACAGCATCGGGTCGAGCGTGAAGCTGACGAACATCGAGATCAGCACCGCGGCGACGATGGTGAGGCCGAACTCGTGAAAGAACTTGCCGACGATGCCGCCCATGAAGCCGATCGGCAGGAACACCGCGACGATCGACAGCGTGGTCGCGAGTACCGCGAGGCCGATCTCGTTGGTGCCGTCGAGCGCCGCCTGGTGCGCGCTCTTGCCCATGCGCACATGGCGAACGATGTTCTCGCGCACGACGATCGCGTCGTCGATCAGCAGGCCCACGCACAGGCTCAGCGCCATCATCGTGATGCCGTTGATCGTGAAGCCGAGTGCGTACATGAACAGGAAGGTCCCGATCAGCGCGATCGGCAGCGTGAGGCCGGTGATGATCGTCGAGCGCCACGAGTTCAAGAACAGGAACACGATCAGCACGGTGAGCGCTGCGCCTTCGAACAGCGTGCGCTTGACGTTCGCGACCGAGACGCGAATCGAGCGCGAGTTGTCGCGATTGACTTCGACCTTGACGCCGGGCGGCGTCAGCGACGCCGCGTCGGCGAGCGCTTTCTGCAGGCCGTCGACGACCGCGATCGTGTTCTCGCCCTGCGACTTCTGCACCGACAGCAGCACGGTGCGCTGGCCGTTGTAGAGCGCGAGGCTCTCGACTTCCTGCGGGCCGTCGACGATGTCGGCGACTTGCCACAGCTTGACCGCGTTGCCGCCTTTGCGCGCGACGACGATGTCGCGAAAGTCCTCGGGCCGCTTCAGCCGCGCATTGATCTGCACGACGCGCTCCTGCTCGAGCGAGCGGATCGCGCCCATCGGCAGCTCCTGGTTCTCGCTTTTCACCGCGGCGACGACCTGATCGACGCCGATCCCGAGCGCTTCGAGCGCAGCCGGCTTCACATAGACGTTGACCTGGCGCGAGATGCCGCCGACCACGCCGACCGAGCCGACGCCGCGCACGTTCTCGAGGCGCTTTTGCAGCACTTGCGTGGCCCAGGTCGTCAACTCCTGCGGCGTCTTCTTCGCATCGGACGCGAGCACCGCGACGTTGAAGATCGGCGTGCTCGCCGGGTCGAAGCGCGAGATGCGCGGCTCCTTCACTTCGTCGCGCAGGTTGGGGCGGATCAGCGCGACCTTTTCGCGCACGTCTTCAGCGGCCTTGCGGCCGTCGACGTCGAGGTTGAACTCGACGATGACGACCGAGCTGCCTTCATAGGAGCGCGAGTACAGCGAGTTGATTCCGGCGACGGTGTTGACCGCTTCCTCGACCTTCTTCGTGACCTCGCTCTCGACGATCTCGGGCGACGCGCCGGGATAGTCCATCACGACCACGACGGTCGGGAAGTCGACATTCGGAAACTGGTCGACGGCCAGGCGCTGGTAGCTGAACAAGCCGAGCACGACGAAGGCCAGCATGACCATCGTGGCCATCACCGGATTGGCGATCGAGACGCGGGTGAACCACATGGTCAGCCGGCCGTTGTTGGGGAGGCGGTGGACGCGGGAACAGTCGAACCGGTGACCTTGACCGGCGTGCCGTCGCGCACCGGGCCGGTCGTCGCGCGCAGCAAGCTCATGCCGTCGCTGACGCCGCTCGCGATCTCGATGGCGCTCTCGCGTCGACCGTCGAACACCGCGTCGCCGCGTGCACCGATGCCGACGGCGCGCTGCACGACCTTGCCGTCGATGACCGCGAGCACATACGGCTTGGCTTGATCGACGCGCACGGTCGACGCCGGAACGACGAGTGCGGTCTTGCGCTGCAACGCGATGCTGCCCTTGGCGAACAGGCCTTGCCGAAGGGCCGGGTGGTGTTGCAATGCGATGTAGACCATCACCGCACGCGTGCCGGCCTGGGTGCTCGGGTTGATTCGCGCGACCGAGCCGAGCGCGGTCTGCGCGAGTCCGTCGACGCTGAG